>JBBKVU010000632.1:0-2748 GCA_037968595.1 Comamonas sp. | reverse complement strand
GCGCCCTGGCCGAGGCCGTGGCCGAAGCCGACCTGGTCCTGGCCGTGGGCACGCGTCTGGGCGACGTCACCACCCAGGGTTACCTGTTCCCGGCCGCGCCTCGCCCGGCGCAGACGGTGGTGCAGGTGTGGCCCGATCCGCGTGCCGTGGGCCATGTGCGCGCCCTGACGCTGGGCCTGACGGCCGATCCCGCCACCTTTCTGGACGGCTTGCGCTCTCTTGCACCAGCGCAGCCGCGCGAGGCGCATCTGCGCTGGGCCGGCCAGCTGCATGCGGTGGCCAGCAGCCTGCGGCGCTGGGACGGTCCGCTGGACGCCGAAGATGGCGTCATCTTCGCGGCGATGGTCCAGGCTGCCGACCGCATGCTTGCCGACGATGCCATCATCACCATCGATGCCGGCAACTTCGGCGGCTGGCTGCAGCGCCTGATGCGCTTTGGCGGCGGGCGGCGCATGATTGCGCCTTCTTCCGGAGCAATGGGCTACGGCGTGCCGGCCGCCGTTGCCGCCAGCCTGCGCTGCCCCGATCGCCAGGTCGTCTGCTTCGTCGGCGATGGCGGCTTCCTGATGACCGGCAACGAGCTGGCAACGGCGATGCAGACCGGCGCCAAGCCCATCATCGTCGTGGCCGACAACGGCAGCTACGGCACGATACGCATGCACCAGGAGCTGCACTTTCCCCGGCGGGTCAGCGCCACCGCGCTGCTCAACCCGGATTTCGCCGGCCTGGCGCGAGAGTTCGGCGCGCTGGGTCTGCGGGTCGACCACAGCGACCAGATCGAGGGCGCCTTGCGCGAAGCGCTCGCGGCCGACCGCGCTGCGCTGATCGTGGTGCGCACCAGCCTGACGCACATCTCGGTGGCCAGCACCATCGCCCAATTGCAGAAAGCTGGCTAAACCATGCGCATCATTGTCATCGGCGCGGGAATCATAGGCATGACGTCCGCCTATGCACTGGCCCGCGAAGGGCATGCGGTCACGGTCGTGGATGGAGCCGCGAGCGCGGGCATGGCCACAAGCCGGGCAAATGGCGCGCAGCTGAGCTACAGCTTCGTTGCGCCGCTGGCCGATGCCAGCGTGCTGCCCAAGCTGCTGCTGTGGCTCACGCAGCGCGATGCGCCGCTGTACTTCCGCTTGCGCGCCGATCCCGCGCAATGGCGCTGGGCGCTGCGCTTCCTGCTGGCCTGCCGCGCCGGCGTGGCGCAGCGCAGCACGGCCGCGCTGTTGCAGCTGGGCGCGTACAGCCGCGAGCTGACCCACGAAATGGCCGAGCGCGCGTTGCTGCAGTTCGACTTCTCTTCGCGTGGCAAGCTGCTTGTGTACCAGGACACCAAGGCCTACGACAGCGCGATTGCGCTGATGCAGTTCCAGACCGCCCTGGGCACCGAGCAGCATGCGCTCACCACCAGCGAATGCCTGCGGCAGGAGCCGGCGCTGGAGGGCATCGCCGAGCGCATCGTGGGCGGCATCTTCACGCCCAGCGAGGACGCAGGCGACTGCTTCGCGCTGTGCCAGGAGATGACGCCGCATCTGGCGAGCGCGCATGGCGTGAAGTTTCTCTTTGACACGCAGGTGCAGCGGCTGCACACGCAGGCGGGCAGGGTGGTGGCGCTGCAGACGCAGCACGGTGCGCTCGAGGCCGATGCCTACGTCGTCGCCAATGGCGTGGGCGCGCAGACGCTGTGCCGGCCGCTGGGCTTCGATCCGCTGATCTACCCGCTCAAGGGCTACAGCCTCACCTACGAACTGACGCCAGCCAGCAGGGCGCCGCATACCAGTCTCAGCGACGTGCACAACAAGGTGGTCTACGCGCGCCTGGGCAACCGGCTGCGCGTGGCGGGAATGGTCGATGTGGGCACCGATTCCGACGCCCGCGGTCCGCAGCGCCTGGCCACGCTCAAGGCCCAGGTGCAGGACTACCTGCCTCACCTGAATGCCGCCGCTGCGCCGCAGGAGTGGTCGGGGCTGCGGCCGGCCCGGCCCGACAGCAAGCCGCTGATAGGCGCCACGCCCTACGCCAACCTGTGGCTCAACGTGGGCCATGGCGCGCTGGGCTTCACGCTTGCCGCGGGCAGCGCGGGATTGCTTGCCGACCGCATCGCCCGGCGCCCTTCAAGGATTGAACCCACCCTGTTCCGCCTGTAGCGCGAACGCATGTTGCCTGCCCGTCGCCGCAGGGGCGGCCGCTGCATGCGCGCACGACTTTTCAGCCACGAATGCCCAGGAGCTCCTGATGACATCTATTTTTGACACGGTGATCCGCAATGCCAGCGTTGTCGACGGCAGCGGCGCGCCGCGCTTCGACGCGGATATCGCGCTCGATGGCGGCCGCATCGCGCGCATTGGCGACCTCGGCGGCGCTCGCGGGCGGGAGGAAGTCGATGGCCGGGGCCTGACTGCCACGCCCGGCTTCATCGACTCCCACACCCACGATGACCGTGAACTGCTGTCGCGCGGCGACATGACGCCCAAGGTCAGCCAGGGGGTGACAACGGTGATCGGCGGCAACTGCGGGGTCTCGCTTGCGCCCATGCAGCACACGCCGGGCAGGGCGCCGATTCCGCCGCTGGACCTGCTGGACGGCACCGGCGAATGGTGCCGCTACCCGCGTTTCGCCGAATACCTGCAGGCGCTTGCCGACCAACCTGCCGCGACCAATTGCGCCATGCTGGTCGGGCACACCAACCTGCGCGTGCTGGAAATGGCCGATCTCCAGCGGCCCGCCGGGCCGGCGGAGATCGTGCGCATG
>JBBKVU010000631.1:0-3522 GCA_037968595.1 Comamonas sp. | reverse complement strand
ATTGGGTGAAGCGCATCGCGCCCTCGCCGCAGGCCACGACCACGCCCGCAGCATCGGCGGCCAGCACCGTGCCGGGGGTGGCTGCGGCGCTGCGCGGTTCAGCCGAATCAGGCCGGCCTTCCCAGAACTTGATGGTTTCGCCCTGCCACAGACCCGCGGCACCGGGGAAGGGCGTGAACGCGCGCACGCGCCGGTCCAAGGTCTCGGCCGGCAGCCGCCAGTCCAGCCAGCTTTCGGCTTTCTCGATCTTGTGGGCATACGTCACGCCCTCGGCGGGCTGGGGCGTGCGCGGCAGGCCGCCGCAGGCGCTCATCTCGAGCGCTTCGACGATCAGCCGCCCGCCCAGCAGGGCCAGCTGGTCATGCAGGCTGGCCGTGGTGTCGGTAGGGCCTATGGGCAGGCGTTCGATCAGGCACATGTCGCCGGTGTCCAGGCCGGCATCCATCTGCATGATGGTCACGCCGGTTTCCCGGTCGCCGGCTTCGATCGCGCGGTGGATGGGGGCCGCGCCGCGCCAGCGCGGCAGCAGGCTGGCGTGGATGTTGAGGCAGCCCTTGGCCGGAGTGTCCAGCACCCACTGGGGCAGGATCAGGCCGTAGGCGGCAACGACCATCACATCGGCCTGGGCGGCTTCGATGGCGGCGCGGGCCTCGGCGGCCTCCTCGGGGAACTTGCCGTCCAGGCGCAGGCTGCGCGGCTGGCTCACGGCAATGCCGTGCGCCAGCGCGCACTGCTTGACGGGCGAAGCCTGCAGCTTCATGCCGCGGCCCGCGGGCCGGTCGGGCTGGGTCAGCACCAGGGGCACGCGAAAGCCCGCGTCAAGCAGACGCTGCAAAGCCACGCTGGCGAATTCCGGCGTACCGGCAAAAATGACGTTCATGCAATCACAGGGGGGAAGGGTGCGGCCATCTCAGTCGAGCGGGTCGCGGTCGTTGAATACTTCGTCGGTGAACATCACGCGGCGCACCACGTCCGTGGGGTCGATGTGTACATGGGCCTGGCGTGAAGCCCCATTGTCCAGCAAACGGTAGGTCCAGATGTCGCCTTTGAAGCTGGCTACATGCTCGACCAGCGCTGGCGGGCCGAACTGCTGCAGCACGCTGGCGCGGGTGTCGGTGCCGGCGCGCAGCGCGAAGAACTGCTCCATGGTCAGCACCTGCTGCACGCGCGTGAGGCGCTGATTGGCGTCGAAGTCGAGGTGATAGACCTGCTGGCCCGCGGGCTGGCGGCTGTAGACCAGGCGTTCGCCGCCGTCGGGCAGCGTGCGCGTGAGCGTGGGTCGACCCATGTCTTGCAGCACTTCGGCGCGGCCGCTGCCTATCTTTTGCCATTCGGGCACCGCGCACCCGGCGAGCCAGAGGCTGGCCGCCCCCCAGACTACCCAGCGTGCCCCTCGGAACAGCACTGGGCGGGCATTCATTGCCGGTCCAGTTTTTGCTGCTTGAGCAGCTTGGTCTTGATGCGGTTGCGCTTGAGCGGCGAAAGGTATTCGACGAAGACCTTGCCCATCAGGTGGTCCATCTCGTGCTGGATGCAGATGGCCAGCATGCCTTCGGCGTCGATCTCCCGTGACTGGCCTTTTTCATCGAGCGCGCGCACCTTGACCGCCACCGAACGTTCGACGCCGTCATAGATGCCGGGCACCGACAGGCAGCCTTCGTCGCCCAACTGCTTCTCGTCGCTGGCCCAGAGGATCTCGGGGTTGATCAGCGTCATGGGTTGGTCGCGTTCTTCCGAGACATCGATCACCACCACGCGCTGGTGCGCGTCGACCTGGGTTGCCGCCAGTCCTATGCCCTGGGCGTCGTACATGGTCGCGAGCATGTCGGCCACCAGGGCCTGGATGCGCTCATCCACCGCGGTGACCGGCTGGGCCACCTTGTGCAGGCGTGGATCGGGGTAGCAGAGGATGGGAAGAATTGCCATGGCAGCCAACAAAATGATGTCGCTATTTTCGCCACTTTTGCGCTTATTCGCTGGACGCCGGTTCAATAATCATTGCCTGATCAAGGACTTGCGTCGAGAATCTGTGAAGCTTTGTTACGTATTACCACGGTGCCGCCTGCAGGCTGGCGCCGCCGCAGCGGCAAGCCAGGCGCGCGGCCTGACCAAAAAGAGGGATTGAGATGACGGCATTTTCCAATGCGCGGGCCTGCGGCATCGGGGCCGTGCTGCTTGCCGCGCTGTCCACGGTGCATGCCCAGGGCGCCCCGGGTGGTTATCCCGTGACGGCCACGCAGCGCGCCACGGCACAGCAGGTGGCGCAGCAGGGGGTGCCGCTGAGCGATCTGTCGGCCAGCGCACCAGACGAGTACACCGTGCGGCGTGGCGATACGCTGTGGGGAATTTCCGGCCTGTTCCTGCGCCAGCCCTGGCGCTGGCCCGAGCTCTGGGGCATGAATCTGTCATCGATCAGCAACCCCCACCTGATCTATCCGGGCCAGGTGCTGTATCTCGACAAGAGCAACGGCTATGCGCGACTGCGCATGGGCCGGGGCGCGCAAGACATGACGACGGTACGCCTGTCGCCGCGCACGCGCAGCGAAACGCTGGCCGACCTGGCCTTGCCCACGCTGCCCGCGCACCTGATCGAGCCTTTCCTGGTCCAGCCGCTGGTGGTCGAGGCGCAGGTGCTGACCCAGGCACCGCGCATTGTGGCCACCACCGACGAGCGCGTGATCATGGCCAGCGCCGACCGCGCCTACGTGCGCGGCAGCAGCGGACTGGTGCCGCAGCCCGATTCGGAGCGCACGCGCGCCTGGCGCATCTTCCGCGACGCCGTGGCGCTCAAGGACCCGGATACCGGCGAGATCCTGGGCTACGAAGCCCAGTACCTGGGACAGGCCGAGCTGGTCGAAGGCGAGACCCTGGTCAGCGTGCAGGATGCCAAGGGCAAGATCAGCGAAAACACGGTTCCGGCAACCATAGACATCGTCGAAGCCAAGGGCGAGATCCGCGCCGGCGACCGGCTGCTGCCAGCGCCCCAGCGCGGCTATTCGAACTACGTGCCGCATGCGGCCCCGGCCGACATGAAGGCGCGCGTGGTGTCGATCTACGGCGACTCCGCGGTCAAGTTCGGCGCGCAGAACCAGGTGGTGGCGATCAACCGCGGCACGCGCGACGCGATGGCCGCGGGCCAGGTGCTGCAGCTCGTGACCCAGGGTGATGTGATCGTCGACAAGACCGGCGGCAAGCGCGAGCGCGTGCAACTGCCGCGCGAGCACAACGGCCTGGCCATGGTGTTTCGCACCTTTGACCGCGTGTCGTATGCGCTGATTCTCGATGTGCGCCGACCGGTGATTGCCGGCGACCACCTGATCGCGCCGAACTGAACGGCATGGCGCCGCGGAGACCAGCGTGCACACTCAGGTCTTGGATCGCGATGAACTCTCGGCCTGGCTGAGGCTGGCGCACACGCCCGGTATAGGCCGGGCTCTGGCCCGGCGCCTGCTGGCGCAGGCCGGCTCGATCGAAGCGCTGTTCGCGCAGTCGCCCACGGCCTGGCGCGCGCCGCTGGCACCC
>JBBKVU010000630.1:0-5311 GCA_037968595.1 Comamonas sp. | reverse complement strand
CGGCCAGACCGCGCTGGCCGTGCCCACCGATGTCACCGACCCCGACAGCGTGCAGGCGCTGTTTGCCACCATAGAGCAGCGTTTCGGCCGGCTCGATGTGCTGTTCAACAATGCGGGCGTCAACGCCCCGGCCGTGCCCATAGACGAACTGCCGCTGGACAAATGGTTCAGCGTGCTCGACACCAACGTCACCGGCATGTTCCTTTGCGCGCGCGCCGCCTTCGGCCTGATGCGCCGCCAGTCGCCCCAGGGCGGGCGCATCATCAACAACGGCTCGATGTCGGCGCATACGCCGCGGCCGTTCACCGCTCCCTATACGGTCAGCAAGCATGCCGTGGCCGGGCTGACCAAGGCGCTGGCGCTCGACGGGCGTGCGTTCAATATCGTCGCCAGTCAGATCGACATCGGCAATGCGCTGACCGAGCTGTCCGAGCGCATGACGCGCGGCGTGCTGCAGGCCAATGGCACGACCGCGCCCGAACCGATGATGGACGCCCGCCACGTCGCCGACGCCGTGCGCCATGTCGCCGCGCTGCCGCTGGCGGCCAACATCCTGAACATGACCATCATGGCCAGCGGCATGCCCTACGTGGGGCGCGGCTGAACGCCCCATTACAGTGCCCCGGCCCCGCAGGCCGGGATGCTTGAGGAAGATAGAGAAAACCACAAAAGGAGACAGTCATGCAACGCACACCCCTGTTCAAGCTTCTTGCCATTTCGGCAACCATGATGCTGGCGCCCACCCTGGCCTCGGCGCAGAACTACCCGACGCGGCCCATCAAGATCATCGTTCCCGCGCCGCCCGGCGGAGCGATAGACACCATTGCCCGCGTTGTCGGCGACAAGATCGGCGCCTCCATGGGCCAGGCCGTGGTGGTCGACAACCGCCCCGGCGCTTCCAACAACCTCGGCACGGACGCACTGGCCAAGGCCGCGCCCGACGGCTACACCATTGGCATCGTGGGCGGCAGCCACAACATCAACAAGTTCCTGTTCAAGCACCTGGGCTGGGACCCGGAAAAAAGCTTCGAGCCCATTGTCTACACCCACGAGGTGCCGCTGGTGTTTGCCATCTACCCGCAGATTCCGGCCAAGACCCTGCCCGAGTTCATTGCCTGGATGAAGGCCAATCCGGGCGAAGCCAAGGTGGCGACCTCGGGTCGCGGCAGCGCCCAGGAGATGGCGGCCGAGATGTTCCGCATTGCCAGCGGCGCGCCCATGCTGCTGGTGCCGTACAAGGGCTCGTCGGCCGCCCACCCCGACCTGCTGGCCGGGCGCACCGCGCTGTATATAGACACCATCAGCGCCATCCAGGCCCAGGCCAAGGCCGGCAATGTGCGCGCCATCGCGGTGTCGACCCACAAGCGCAGCATGTCGCTGCCCGACGTGCCGACCGCCGACGAGCAAGGCCTCAAGGGCTATGACGCCAACACCAACGGCGGCTTCCTGGCGCCGGCCGGCACGCCCAAGGCAATTGTTGCCAAGCTCAATGCCGAGATCAACGCCGCGCTCAAGCTGCCCGACGTGCGCGCCAAGCTCGAAGCCGCGGGCATAGAAGTCCAGGGCGGAACGCCGCAGGAATACGCGGCGCTGATCAAGTCCGATCTCGTCAAATGGGGCAAGGTCGTCAAGCAGGCGGGAATCCAGCCGGACTGACGCCGACTGGCAGGCCCTCAGGGCTGAGCGGCAGCCGCCGGCACCTTGCGCGCGCGGCGCGCGGGCTTGGTCGCGGCTTCGGCGGGTGCGGCTTGCAACGCGGCTGGAAGCGGCACTGCCCCCGCATCGCAGCGCGCGCACTGGCCATGCAGCTCCACCGTGGCCGCGGCCATGCGAAAGCCGTTGTCCTTGGACCAGCCGCTCAGGCGTCTCTCGATCGCGCTGTCGGAGAACTCGTCGACATGGCCGCACTGGTCGCAGATGGCAAACACCACCAACCCATGCTGGTGGTCGTGCGGATGGGCGCAGGCAACAAACGAGTTCATGGTCTCGACGCGGTGCACCAGCCCATACTCGATCAGCTTGTCGAGCGCCCGGTACACCTGCTGGGGCGCGCGCAGGCCTTCGACCTGCAGCCTCGCCAGCAGCGTATAGGCGCTGGCCGGGCTTTCCTCGCGCGCCAGCGCGCCCAGCACCAGGCTCTGGTGTTTGGTCAACTCGGGGTGCGGCGTGTGGGTGGCTGGCGACATGGCTTGCGGACGTTATGCTGTAACAGCCGCTAGTTTAGCGCGTTCAGGGCGATTGCCACCTGCCTCAGAGCATCATCCCGCCCGATACCTCGATGCGCTGGCCCGTGACCCAGCCATTGCCGGGCGACAGCAACGCGGCCACGGCCCCGCCGATGTCGTCCGGCAGGCCCACGCGGCCCTGGGCCGTGACGCTGCTGATATGGGCGTTGACCTGGGCGTTATCGCGCACCGTGCCGCCGCCGAAGTCGGTGGCGATCGCACCCGGGGCGATGGTGTTGACGCTGATGCCGCGCGCGCCCAGTTCCTTGGCGAGATAGCGCGTGAGCACTTCCACGCCGCCCTTCATCATCGCGTAGGCGGCATAGCCGGGGAAGCTGAAGCGCGCCAGGCCCGACGAAGTATTGACGATGCGCCCGCCGTCGGCGATCAAGGGCAGCAGCTTCTGCGTCAGGAAGAACGTGCCCTTGAGGTGGACGTTGACCAGCATGTCGAACTGCGCTTCGGTGGTCTCGGCAAACGGCGCATTGAAGCCCACGCCGGCGTTGTTCACCAGATAGTCGAACTGTTCGCGCTGCCAGGTGCGGGCCAGCGCGGCCTTCACGTCCTCGGCGAAGGCCGCAAAGCCTTTGCTGTCGCCCACGTCCAGGCGCAGCGCCACGGCGCGGCTGCCCAGGGCCTCGATCTGCGCGACGACGTCCTGCGCCGGGCCGGCGTTGTCCTTGTAGGTGATGATCAGGTGCACGCCTTGGGCTGCGAGGTGCAGCGCCGCGCTGCGGCCCAGGCCGCGGCTGGCGCCGGTGATCAGGGCAATGCGGGGGAAAGTGGAAGCCATAGAATTTCTCGCGGGTGGTTGGAACAGGACTTGACTTTAGGCGTTCACTTCAAACAGATAAACCGCAAGAACAAGTCCAGACTGTCCACTCCATCAATACAATCGCGCAATGGATCTTCATGCCTTGCGCATCTTTTCCCGCGTTGCCGCCCTGGCAAGCTTTACCCAGGCGGCCGAACAGCTGGGCCTGACCAAGAGCCGCGTGTCGGCGGCCGTGCAGCGCCTGGAAGTGCAGCTGGGAACGCGCCTGCTGCAGCGCAGCACGCGCCAGGTGCGGCTGACCACCGATGGCGCGCAGTTTCTCGCGCGCTGCGAGGAACTGCTGGCCGATGCCGAACAGCTGCAGGCCATGTTCCAGGCCGCGGCCAGCGGTCTGCGCGGGCGGCTGCGCATAGACCTGCCGAATGCACTGCCGCGTGACCTCATCATTCCCCGGCTGCCCGAGTTTCTTGCCGCCCACCCGCTGCTGGAAATCGGCATCAGCACCAGCGACCAGCGCGTCGATCTGCTGCACGAAGGCTTTGACTGCGTGCTGCGCATAGGCCCTCTGGCCGCGACCGAACTGATAGCGCGCCCGCTGGGCGAAATGGCGATGTGCAATCTCGCCAGCCCCGCCTATCTTGCACGCCATGGCACGCCGCGCAGCCTGGCCGATCTGTCAAACCACCAGCTGATCCACTACGCCGGCAAGCTGGGAATGCAGGGCGCGGGCTGGGAGTACCAGGACGGCAAGCAAACGCGGCTGCTGCCCATGCGCAGCGCCATCGTGGTCAACGGCACGGACGCCTACCAGGCGGCCTGCGTTGCCGGCCTGGGCCTGATCCAGGCACCGTTGCGCGGCGCCCAGCATCTGCTGGACCAGGGCCGGCTGGTTGCGCTGCTGCCCGAATTCACCGCGCCGCCCATGTCGGTGTCGCTGCTCTACCCGCACCGCCGCCAGCTGCCCGCGCGCGTGAGCGCCTGTCTCGACTGGATCACCGCGGTGGTCACGCCGCATCTGGCCGGCGGCTGAGATCACGCGGCGCCGGTTGTTTGCGCCATCAATGCGCAATAGGTCTATTAGCTGCACTAATGAAATTTCCGACAAATAATGCGGCATTCGGTGCGCGCCTGCACGCTGCCGGCTTTCTTCATCTGCCCAGGAACCAGCCATGACACGACTCCAAGTCAACGGTCAAGCCAAAGACATCAATGCCCCAGACGATATGCCCTTGCTGTGGGTGCTGCGCGATGACCTGGGCATGACAGGTACCAAGTTCGGCTGCGGCATGGCGCTGTGCGGCGCCTGCACGGTGCATGTCGATGGCGAGCCGGTGCGCGCCTGCGTCACGCCGGTCTCGGCCGTCGCCGGGCGCGCGATCGCGACCATAGAAGCCATGGCCGGCGACCGCATTGGCGCCGTGGTTCAGCGCGCCTGGGTGGAGAACAATGTCGCCCAGTGCGGCTACTGCCAGGCCGGCCAGATCATGAGCGCCGTGAACCTGCTCAAGACCACGCCTAAGCCCACCGACAGCGAGATCGAGGACGCGATGAGCGGCAACATCTGCCGCTGCGGCACCTATCCGCGCATACGCGCCGCCATCCACCAGGCCGCGGACCAGCTCGCCCAGGGAGGCAAGCAATGAGCGCTGCCACTCCTCTCTCGCGCCGCGTGTTCCTGCAGGGCGGCCTGGCCGCGCTGACGCTGGCCGTGACAGCCGACGGCCTGGTGCGCAGTGCCAGCGCCGCCGATGCCCTTGATACCGCGCCGCCCAAGTACGGCGCCGACACCATGCCGGGCGGCACGGTAGACAGCCCGCTGGCCTTTGTCTCCATCGCCAGCGACGGCACGGTGACCATCGTCGCCCACCGCGCTGAAATGGGCACGGGCGTGCGCACCACGCTGCCCATGGTCGTCGCCGACGAGATGGAAGCCGCGTGGGAACGCGTCACGGTGGTGCAGGCCGAGGCCAATGAAGCGCGCTACGGCAACCAGAACGTCGACGGCTCGCGCAGCGTGCGCCACTTCCTGCTGCCCATGCGCCGCGTGGGCGCGGCCGCGCGCCAGATGCTGGAAGCCGCGGCCGCGGCGCGCTGGTCCGTCCCGCTGAGCGAAGTCCAGGCCCAGCTGCACGAAGTGCTGCACCGCGCGAGCGGCCGCCGCCTGGGCTATGGCGAATTGGCCGTCGATGGCTCGGACGCGATCCGGGTCGCCGGAAGCGACCGCCGCTGCCGCTTCCTCGTGCGACATATTGAGCAAGACATTCGCGCCGGGATCGATCAGATCAACAAGCCGTTCGACGGTGGCTACTGC
>JBBKVU010000629.1:0-2991 GCA_037968595.1 Comamonas sp. | reverse complement strand
TGCGCGGCAGCGGCCACGGCGGCGTCGGCATCGCGCGCCACCAGGCCCGTGAGCGCGGGCACGCCATGGCCGGCCAGCAGTTGCTTGGTGTCGAATTCATTGAGGCGCGCGGGCAGGGGGCGGACGACAACAGTGCTTTGCGGACGCTGGCGCATCGCGGCCCAGCGTGCCGTCGCCGCCTGGCGCGACAGCCAGAGGCAAAAGGGCGCCAGCGCCTGGGTGCAGCGTGCGAGGTCGTCGAACACCGGCACGCCGGCGTCGGCCAGGCGCTGGCGGCATTGCGCCTCGCCGGTGTCCAGGGCAACGAACAGCCGCGGGTATTGCGCGCAGACTTCAAGCAGCGGATCGGCCATGCGGTCCAGCAGGTAGCCGGGCGCGGCGACGACCACGGTGTCTATGCCCTCGCACCGGGCCAGCGCCTCGAACACCGTGCGCACGAAGTCGGGCGCGTTGACGATGTTGCCGGTCACGTCCACGGGGTTGCTGACCATGCCGTAGTCGGGCACGCCGGCGCGCAGCAGCGCCTGCAGATCGTCCGGAAGCGTGGGCACCTCGAGGCCGGCCAGCGTGAATTTGTCGGCGAGAATCGCGCCGACCGCGCCCGACATGGTGACAATCGCCACCCGCTTGCCGCCCTGGCGCTGGCGAAAGCCGCTCAGATAGCCGAGATCGGCCATGTGGGCGAAGTCCTGGCCGCGAATCACGTTGAGCTGGTCGAAGCCCGCGCGGTAGATGGCCAGATCGCCGGCCAGCGCCGAAGTGTGCGACTGCACCGCTTCCGAGCCCTTGTCGGTTTCGCCGGCCTTGTAGATGACCAGGGGCTTGCCCTGGGCCGCGAATGCCAGCGCGGCGTCAATGAAGCGCGTGCCGTCGCGCAGCTGCTCCACATAGCCAAGCACGCAGTCGGTCTGCGGGTCGTGCGCCAGGTATTCAAGGTACTGCGCGTATTCCAGCGTGGCCTCGTTGCCGGTGTTGATGAAATGGCTCACGGGCACGCCGCGCCGGCGCACCAGGCCGAATACCGCCGAGCAGACATTGCCGCTTTGCGTCAGTATGCTCACGCGGCCGGGCACGGTCTGCGGCGGCACGTTGACGAAGATCGAGGCAAACGCCGTATAGGCATGGAGGTTCAGATTGGCAAAGCCCATGCAGTTGGGCCCGGCCACCACCATGCCGCTGCGCCGCACAAAGGCCTCGAGCCTGCGCTGCAGCGCCGCGCCGTCCTCACCGGCTTCGGCAAAGCCCGCGGCGTAGACGATGGCCGCGCCAATGCCGCGCGCATGGCAGCGTTCCAGCATGGGCACGACGTCCTCGGCGGCGATCGCCAGTACCACCAGGTCCGGCACTTCGGGCAGGGCCTCGACATCCGGGTAGCAGCGGTTGCCGAAGATCTCGCTGTATTTCGGGTTGATCGGAAACACCTTGCCCGCATAGCCGAAACGCTGCAGCAGATCGAGCGGCATGCCGCCGATGCGCGCCGCATTGCTGCTCGCGCCTATCAGCGCGATCGAGCGCGGCGCGAGCAGGGGCGTGAGGGCGGCGCTCATGCCTTGGCTCCCTGGATGGCGCTCGCCAGTCCGGCTTCCTTGGTGCGCCGGTATTCCTCGGTCACATGGCTCAACTGGTGCACATCGAAGTGCGCCGACAGCGCCTGGCGCATGCCTTGCACATCCATGGAGCGGTTCAGAGACTTCTTCAGCAGCTGCATGGCGAACGGCGGCGCCTTGGCAATGCGCTGGGCCAGCGCCAGCGCCTCCTCGCCAAGCCTGTCGTTGGCCACCACACGGTTGACCATGCCGAACTCCCTGGCCTGCTGGGCGCTGATGCGCTCGCCGGTGAACAGCATTTCCTTGGCCTGGCGCAGGCCCAGCACCCAGGGGTGTATCAGCACTTCAAGCGAAGCCGCGCCCATGGTGTGGGTCACCGGGTCCGAGAAGAAAGCGTCCTCGCCGGCGACGATCAGATCGCACATGTTAGCCAGCATCAGTCCCGCGGCAATGCAGCCACCCTGGACCTGGGCAATCGTCGGCTTGGGGAAGTCCCAGATGCGCATGCAGTAGCCGAAGTAGCGCTGTTCTTCATAGGCCCAACGCTCCTCGACGGTGAATTCGGCACGCTCGGCCTGGGCCTGCTTGAGGTCATGGCCGGCCGAGAAATGCGGGCCATTGGCCGCGAGCACCACCACGCGCGTGGCGCTGTCCAGGCGCGCGGCTTCGAACGCCGCATCAAGCTCGTCGAGCATCTGCTGGCTTTGGGCGTTGCGCATCTCGGCGCGATTCAGAGTGATGCGGCGGACCGGGCCAATCTGTTCGGTCAAAAGGTTAGTGGTGCTCATTGCGGATCCTGCTAGTGGAGCCGCGATGATCTCGATAAGATGTCCACGTCGCGAGATTAATCACCAGGAAATCCTACATTGTGAGCAAAACTAGTGAAACCCCGGGGGCGCAGAACATGCGCCGCTCCCTGTTGGTGCTGCGCGTGCTGGGCCGGCACCAGGAAGACGGCATCAGCGTCACCGATGTCATTGCCGAAACGCAGCTCGAGCGCTCGACCGCCCACCGTCTGCTGACCTGCCTGGTAGAAGAGCGTTTTGCCGAGCGCGACCCGCTCACGCGCCGCTATCGCCTGGGAATCGACGCCATGCAGATGGGACTGGCCTCGCTGCGGCGCGCGCCGCTGGTGGCCTCGTACCAGGCGCTGATGCAGCGCCTGGCGCGCACGTCGGGCGACACCGTCTATCTGCTGGTGCGCCAGGGCGACTACACCATCTGCCTGCAGCGCGAAGATGGGCCTTACCCCGTGAAGGTGTTCAGCACGCGCGTGGGTGATGCCCGCGTGCTGGGCATAGGCGTGGGCGGCATGGCGATTCTCGCGGGCCTGGCCGATGAAGACGTGCAGCGCATCCACAGCCAGCATCGTATGCCACAGCACCGCCATGTCCGCAATTGTCACAGCCAACACCACCACATCCGCAGCCACCACCTGCTGGAA
>JBBKVU010000628.1:0-3022 GCA_037968595.1 Comamonas sp. | reverse complement strand
CGACGAGCCCACGGGCAGCCTGGACTTCGCGACCGGCGAAACCATCATGCAGCTGATGTTTGACCTGAACCGAGAGCGCGGCACCACGCTGGTGCTGGTCACGCATGACCGCGCGATTGCGGCGCGCTGCGACCGCTGCCTGACCGTCGAGGCCGGCCGCCTGTTGGCTTAGCGGCGACGTGCATCGGCTTGCCGCCAATGCGCAAGTGTGTAACAACTGCGTGCAAATGCCCGGCGTCTGACTTGGAGCAAGCGAAAAAACAGCTATGCTCAACAAGCTATAGGATTCATAGCTTCCTTAATCGTTTGACGTTGTGAGCCCTCGGGATTCCCACGGCGCGCTTATGTCCTCATGACCCTTCACCTTCCAGGCCAGTCAAAAAAGCACCGCATTTTTGTGCCGGGCTTGGCGGTGTTCGTCGTGGGAGCCTCGCTCAGCGCCTGGCTGGGTGTCGCGCTGATGCGTGCGCCGCAGCCCGCGGATGCCGTCAGCGTGATCACGCATGGGGTGGGACTCGCGCCGAGGAATGAAGCGCCGCGCGGCGCGCCCGCAGCGCCTTCGGCTGCGGCCCGAAATCCTTTGGTGCTGCGAACCGCAACCACGCCCGCGCGGAATATGCTTCCCTGGCTGGTGATTCTGGGCGGCGGGCTGGTGTCGCTGCTGCTTGCGGTTGCGACTGTCTGGCACATGCGCCGGCGGCGCTATGCCTGGGCGCAGGAGCGCGCGCTGGCCACCGCCATCCACAGCGACCAGCGCATACAGGCTTTGTTCAACCAGGCGGCGGTAGGCGTGGTCCAGCTTGACGCCGAGAACGGCGCGTTCGAGCAGGTCAACGAGCGCTACGCCAGCATTCTGGGCCTGCCCATGGAAGCCTTGCAGGACCGCAAGTTCAGCGAATTCATCCATCCCGGCGACCGCGCCCAGCATTTTTCCCTGATGCAGCGGCTGGGACGCGGAGAGATCCAGGAGTATCAGGTGGAGCTGCGCCTGATACGCAGCAACGCCGCCATCATCTGGGTCGAGGAAACCGCTTCCTCGATAGGGCGGGGCGCGCGCGGCCAGCTGCTCAACCTCGGCGTGGTGCAGGACGTGACCGAGCGCCGCCGCCTTGAACAGCACCACCGCGAGAATGAGGAGCGCCTGCGCGCGGTGCTGCAGCGCCTGCCCGTGGGTCTGGCCATCGTCAACGATGCCGATGAAATCATCTACCGCAACGAACGCTTTGTCTTTACCTGCGGCTACACCGAGCAGGATGCGGTGACCGTCGACGACTGGTGGGCCCTGGCCTATCCCGATGCGAGCCTGCGCGCCAAGGCCTGCGAGCAGCTGCGCCAGGCCAAGACGCGCGCCCGGGCGCTGGACGGCAACATCGTCCACTCCGAGTACCACATCGTCTGCCGCGACGGCACGACGCGCACGGTGGAAATCGGCGGTGTCGCCATGGACGGGCAGTACCTGATCACGCTGGAAGACCTGAGCCAGCGCAAGGCCGCCGAGGAGGAAATCCGCTATCTCGCCTTCTATGACCTGTTGACCCAGCTGCCCAATCGCCGGCTGCTGCTTGACCGCCTGCAGCAGGCCCTGGGCGCGGGCGCGCGCCGCCAGCGCTCGGGCGCGCTGCTGATGCTGGACGTCGACAATTTCAAGACCTTGAACGAAACCCGCGGCCACGACCAGGGCGATGCGCTGCTGCGTCAGGTCGCCACACGGCTGCGCGATACCGTCGACGTGACGCACACGGTGGGGCGCCAGGGCGGCGATGAATTCGTCGTGGTGCTGGAAGACCTGGGCGAGGACCCGGTGCAGGCTGCGGCCGCGGCCCAGGAAGTCGGCCAGGCCATCTTGCAGGCCCTGCGCCAGCCCTATGTGCTGGACGACGGCGAGGAATGCCATGCGACCGTGAGCATGGGCGCGACGATTTTCCAGGGCTTGAGCGACACCGTGGACGAGCTGCTGCGCCGCGCCGACCTGGCCATGTACCAGGCCAAGAAGGCCGGCCGCGACACCTTGCAGTTCTTCGACCCGCGCATGCAGCAGGCGGTGCGCGAGCGCGCGACGCTGGAGCAGGACCTGCGCGCGGGGCTGGCCCTGCAGCAGTTCGAGCTGTTCTACCAGCCCCAGGTGGAAGACGGGCGCATCATAGGCGCCGAAGGGCTGCTGCGCTGGCGCCATCCGGGCCAGGGCTTCATCTCGCCGGCGAACTTCATTCCGCTGGCGGAAGAAAGCGGCTTGATCGTGCCGCTGGGCGAATGGGTGCTCAATACCGCCTGCGAGCAGCTGGCGCGCTGGGCGCTCGATCCGGTCATGGCGTCCCTGGTGGTGGCGGTCAATGTGAGCCCGCGCCAGTTCTACCAGGCGCAGTTTGTCGATCAGGTGCTGGCGGCGCTGGCAATCAACGGCGCGCCGCCCTCGCGCCTGAAGCTGGAACTCACCGAAGGCCTGCTGCTGACCGATATCGATGACACCATCGACAAGATGGTGCAGCTCAAGCAGCATGGCGTGGGCTTCTCGCTCGATGACTTCGGCACCGGCTACTCGTCTCTGGCCTATCTCAAGCGCCTGCCGCTGGACCAGCTCAAGATCGACCAGAGCTTTGTGCGCGATGTGCTGACCGACGCCAACGATGCGGCCATTGCCAAGACGATTGTCGCGCTCGGCACCAGCCTGGGCCTGCGCGTCATTGCCGAAGGCGTGGAGACCGAAGCCCAGCGGCTGTTCCTGCACGATCACGGCTGCCATGCCTGGCAGGGCTATCTGCTGAGCCCGCCGGTGCCCATGGCCAAGTTCGAGGCGCTGGTGCGCACCTGGCCCGAGCAGCAGGTTGCCGCGATCTGAGGCCGCGCGCCGACCGACGCTGGCATACTGCGGCGTGCCTGAAATCAAGACCTTTTTTCTTTTTGCCGCCACCGCCGTGGCCGAGATCGTCGGCTGCTATCTGCCGTGGCTGTGGCTGCGCCAGGGCCACAGCGCCTGGCTGCTGCTGCCCGCGGCCGCAAGCCTGGCGGCCTTTGTCTGGCTGTT
>JBBKVU010000627.1:0-3783 GCA_037968595.1 Comamonas sp. | reverse complement strand
GCCACCAGATCGCGCCAGCCCTGCAGCTCGGCCTGGCCGGGCTTGCGCGCGCCGAAGAACTGCACGATCAGCTCGCCGTCTGCGGTATACAGCTCCAGCGAAGTCACCCAGCCGTCGGTCGTGGGCTTGCGCACCACCCAGCTCGAGGCCACGGCTTCGGTGTTCAGGTGCAGGTTGAAGGATTCATCAAGCACGTTGAACCAGGGTCCGGTGCGCAGCAGCTTGCTGACCGGGCCGGTGTGAATCTGCACGATGCCGCGGTTGGCGACAAAGCACATGATGGGCAGCGCGGTTTCGGCGGCGCCGGTCAGCATGCGTTCGACGGCGTCTGAGCCGACCTGCTGGGCCAGGTCGTCGCCCGCGGCGCGCAGCGCGCCCAGGCGCGAGACCTTGAACTGGCGCAGCATGGTGAAGAAGTCATGGGTGTCCTTGAGCGCCAGCCAGTGGGCGCGCAGCGCGGGCGCGTCGGACGGCGTGTCCGGCTCCAGCGCCGCGGTGACCGCCTCGATCACCACTTCAGGCTTTTGCGCCGCGCCGAAGCGCGCGACAAAAGCCTCCCAGGCCGCGCCATCGGTCTGTTCGGTGCGGTAGATCTTGTGCACCGCCATGCCCGCCTTGTCGAAGAACTGCAGGCTGTGGCGGCCGTTTTCGACAACGGCGTAGAAGTACTTCCAGCTGCCGAAGAACAGCCGCAGGTCGATGTCCGGGCCAAGCACGATGCCCACCGGGCCCGTGGCCTGGATGTCGAGATAGCGGCCGTGGCGCTCGTGCACTGCCCAGTCGTTGCGCGACAGCGCCATCACCGGGCCGAGAACGCCCAACGCGCTGAAGATTTCCTGCGCCGTGCCGGCCAGGGCCGTGGACGCGACGCCGCAGTCGGCGGCAACCAGTTCGGCTTCGGTAACGCCCAGCCGCAGCGCGCGCTCGCGGATGCGCAGTTTCGGTTCGCTTTGCTGCAGTTGCGCATGGCGCGCCGGCAGAGTGTCTTCGGAATGCTTGGTCATGGAGTCAGTGAAATGGAAAAGTGAGGCCAAGGCAGGGCCGGGCAGCGCGCTGCCGGCCCCACTTCATTCAAGGCTTGGGCTGTACGTCGAAGTCGATGGTCCAGGTCTGCTGGCTGTTCGCGTCATTGGGGTTGGCATAGGCGATCTGCGACAGATGGAAACGTGCATAGGTGTCGCCCTCGCCGCCGCGCAGCAGGCTCGCGCCTTCGCTGTTGGCCTTGATCAGGTGCGCCACCGCGGGCAGGCCGGCAGCGGTTGATGCCGCCGCCGTGGGGTGGTAGCTGAACCAGCCGTAGTTCAGCGGATTCGGGTAGCTGCCCGTGTAGGCGGCCTGCAGCTTGGAAGCGCTCGCGTCCTTGACCCAGCGCGCGGCCGTGGCCGGCAGCGCGAGATCGGAGGCGCTCAGGTCGGCCAAGGTGGCCGTGAGATTGGACGTCGCGGTGAACTGCGCGGCAATCGGCTGGCCGGCGGCGTCATAGAAGCCGGCCGGCGTCTTGCCGACAAAGCCCGCCACCTTGGCGCTGCCCGACTCGCCGCCGTTGAGCTTGACGTTGTAGCGGTTGAAGGCAATATGCCAGGTGCCGCCGGCCGACGACACCGCGTTGGCCGCGAGGTCGTAGTAGACCCAGTCGCCGCCGCTGGCGTTGACGCTGGCCGTGCGCACCATGGCAGGTGCGCTGCGATCGACCCAGCGCAACGACGGATAGCCCGACGTGGTGCCGCCCGCGCCGCCGTAGTAGCCCGTGAGCTGCAGCGCGAACACCGGCGCCGCCAGCGTTCCCGCGGTGCTGGCGCTGGCGCTGTCGGTGGTGATCAGGAAAGTGCGGTAGTTGGGGTACAGCAGGTGATCGCTGCTGCCGCCGACACCGTATTCAAAGGCCGCCGAGGCAATCGAATTGCTGCTGCTGAAGACGCCGCTGGCGGCGTCGACGGCAAACACGGTGGCGGGAATCGCACCGGCCTTGGGGTCGGTGGTGGCGTTTTTCCAGGTCAGCAGTTCGGTCCAGGTGTGGTCGAACGGGCCGCCGAAAGCGCCGCCCTTGCCGCTGCCGCTGGTGCCGCTGTTGGTCCAGAACGTGGCCGTGCGGCCGTCGTTCTTGACTTTCAGATCCCATGCCGTGCCGCTGCAATCCGCGACTTCGGCCTTGGCGTTGAAGTCATAGCAGACCGACGCGCCCGACGCGGGCAGCGCCAGCTTCCACTGCGCGGACTGGCTGAAACCGGCTTCGGGCGTGGGCGTGGGAGTCACGGGCGTCGTCGGCGCCACGGGATCGCTGGCGCCATCGCCGCCGCCGCAGGCCGCGAGTGCGAGGGTGATGGCCAGCGCCAGCGCGGTCTTGCCCAGGGTCGAAGCAGGTTGTTGGATCATTGCTGTGTCTTTCTGAAATCAATGGGCGGCATCGAGGCTGATGCGCGCGCCGACATAGAGGAAACGCCCCGCCACGGGCGCGAAATCATTGGCATTGGAAAAATCACGCTGGCGGTTGAACAGGTTCTTCACGCCGACAAAGGCGGTGACATCGCGGCCCAGCTTCTGGTTGACGACCAGATCAAGCGTGGCCCAGCCGGGCGAGCGCGCGGCGTTCGTGGCCACCAGTTCGCTGCTCTGGTAGCGGGCGCGCAGCGACAGCTCGGTGGCCGGCAGCAGCCGCCAATCCATGCCCAGGCGGGCGATGCTGCGCGGGCGGCGCGTCAACTCCTCGCCGGTGTCCAGGTCCTGGGCATCGGTGAAGGTGTAGCCCGCGTTCAGCGCCAGCGCCGGGCTGGCCTGCCAGCGCGCGCCGGTCTCCAGGCCCTGGGTGCGCGCGCGCGCCACGTTGCGGTAGGTGTAGGCGGCAATGCCATTGACCACCGTGAAGTTCTCCATGTCGGTCTGTATGAGATCGCGCACGCGGTTGTGGAACAGGTTGGCGTTGAGCGTCAGCCTGTCGTTCCAGGTGGCCGTGCCGCCCAGCTGGAAGCTGTTCGAGGACTCGGGCTTGAGGTCGGGATTGCCCAGCACGACATAGCCCAGCGCGCTGTGGTCGAACAGGTAGTGGCGCTCCTTGAGATTGGGCACGCGGTAGGCCTGGCCGAAGTTGGCGCGCAGCACGGTCTTCCAGGCATCGCCCGTGGGCAGATTGGCGCGCAGGCCGATCTTGGGCGCGAAATGGCTGCCGAAATCCGAATCGTCCTGGGCGCGCAGGCCGACCACCATTTCCCAGGTGTCGTTGAACAGCACATCGTTTTGCACGAACAGCTCGTTGGAGGTGCGCTGCGCGCCGCCGGCCAGCTCGGAAACGCCATTGGCGCTCTGGCGCAGGCGTTCGCGGTGCACATCGGCGCCGAACTGCCACAGCTGGCGGCGCCACGCGGGCAGATCGAACTGCAGCGAGGCGTGTTCGGTGCGCAGCGCCGCAGCGCGGTTGGCGGTGCGCACCGCGTTGGAAAACTCATGCGATTGGCTGTCGTAGTCCTCGACCAGCGCCGCCAGGCGCGCCTTGACGCCATTGCCGAAGCGCCACTGGCCGCCATAGCTCAGGCGGTCGCGCGTGATGTCCTCGGTCTTGCGCTGGGGCACATGGTTGGGCGGCGCGTAATAGGTGTAGCGCTGGGTGTCGGTTTCGCGGTAGCTGCTGGCGTCCAGCCAGAAGCTGCCGGCGGCCGTGGGCAGCCACTCGATGCGGCCGCTGAACTGCTCGCGGCGTATCGCATCGCCCTGGCGCGCCCAGTCGTGGGGGTCGTTGTAAAAGCCGTTGTTGTCCAGCACATCGGGGGCGACGCTGGCGCGCCACTTCTC
>JBBKVU010000626.1:0-6309 GCA_037968595.1 Comamonas sp. | reverse complement strand
CGGGCCGCGCGTGCTGGGCGCCATCTATCCAGCGTAAGCCCGCGCCTTCGCTTTTCGCCTCAACTGCCGCGCTCCAGCCGGGCGAAGATCGCCGCGGAGCACAGCGTCAGCACGCCCATGCAGACAAAGGTCGCCTGGAACGCATGCAGCACGGCCTCCGGCCTGGCCTGGCCCCACAGACCGTGAAAGCCCGCGAGCACCGCGCCCGCTATGCCCACGCCCAGGCCCATGGCAAGCATCTGCACCATGGACAGCAGGCTGGTGCCGCTGCTCGCATGGGAGGCTTCCAGGTCCTTGAGGGTCACGGTGTTCATCGCCGTGAACTGCATGGAATTGGTGGCACCGAAGACCAGCAGCTGCAGGATGCGCAGCCACTGCGGCTGATCGGGCGCGACCAGCGCGAAACTCGCGATCATCATGGCCAGCAGCACGGTATTGGCGATCAGGGTGCGGCGGTAGCCCCAGCGCTCGATCAGCACTGAAGCCACGCGCTTGACGGTCATGCTGGCCAGCACCGTGGGCAGCATCATCATTCCGGCCTCCATGGGCGAAAAGCCCAGACAGACCTGCAGCACCAGCGGAATCAGAAACGGAATGCAGGAGCCGCCCAGGCGCGAGAACAGATTGCCCAGCAGCCCTATGCGCAGGCTGCGCACCTGGAACAGCGCGGGAGCGAACAGCGGCTCGGACCGGCGTCGCGCATGCCACCAATAGACCAGCAGGCTGGCGGCGCCGGCGAGCAGCAGCGCAGCTGCGCCCAGCACGCCGAGCAGCGAATGGCCTTCGAGCGCCAGCGACACCGCCACCATGGCAAACGCCAGCAAGGCATAGCCGAGGCCATCGAAGCGCCGGTTGATGATGGGTGCGGCGTCGCGCATATGGCGCAGCGTGGCCAGCAGGCCCAGGATTCCCACCGGCACATTGACCAGGAAAATCCAGTGCCACGATGCGTATTCGACCATCCAGCCGCCCAGCGTCGGGCCGATCAGCGGGCCGACCAGGCCGGGCAGCGTGACGAAGCTCATGGCCTTGAGAAACTGCTCGCGCGGAAAGGCGCGCAGCACGGCCAGCCGGCCCACGGGCAGCAGCAGCGCGCCGCCGCAGCCCTGGACCACGCGCGCCAGCACCAGCTGGTTCAGGCTCGAGGCAATCGCGCACAGCAACGAGCCGAGCACGAACAGCGCAATGGCCGTGAGATACACCCGGCGCG
This sequence comes from Comamonas sp., assembly GCA_037968595.1. Classification (GTDB taxonomy): domain Bacteria; phylum Pseudomonadota; class Gammaproteobacteria; order Burkholderiales; family Burkholderiaceae_C; genus Comamonas. The sequence continues at coordinate 5,099 of JBBKVU010000626.1, read as the reverse complement.
TGCCAAAGCGATCCGCCACCCAGCCAGAGGCCGGAATGACCAGCGCCATGGTCAATGAATAGGCCACGATGACGGACTGCATGCGCAGCGGGCTTTCGCCCAGCGCCAGCGCCATCGCCGGCAGGGCCGTGTTGACGATGGTGGCGTCCAGCGTCTGCATGAAGAAGCCCAGCGCCACCAGCCACAGCAGCACCGAATTCGAGCGAACAAGCGTCATGGGAAAGAGTCAGCGCCGCGATCGGCCATAAAAAAACCGCCTGAGAAGCAGGCGGCTGGGCAGAGGACCCCGCGCATGCACGGAGTCCGGAGCTATTTGAGGTGCTCAGGCAGAGAAGCTGGAGCCGCAACCGCAGGTGGTGGTGGCATTCGGATTCTTGATCACGAATTGCGCGCCCTGCAGGTCTTCCTTGTAGTCGATTTCGGCGCCCACCAGGTACTGGTAGCTCATGGCGTCGATCAGCAGCGACACGCCGTTCTTGGTCATGGTCGTGTCGTCTTCATTGGTGATTTCATCAAACGTGAAACCATACTGGAAGCCCGAGCAGCCGCCGCCTTGCACGAACACGCGCAGCTTCAGCTCCGGGTTGCCTTCTTCGGCGATCAGATCCGCCACCTTTGCCGCCGCACTGTCGGTGAAAAGGATGGGAGAAGGCATTTCGCTCTGGATGTTTTCTGCAACGGCGCTCATGTGGGTACTCCGATATTCAAGGTTTGAGGGGAATGGTACTGCAAATCGCTCGGGAATTCGGAGCACCCCATGCTTGCCGCCTATGCAAGTGGGGCCTTTATCCGCAGGCTTCAGGACGCGAGCTTGAACACCGCCACCGACTGCACCAGCTGCTGGGCCTGTACCTGCATGCTGGCCGCGGCAGCAGCGCTTTCCTCAACCAGCGCGGCGTTCTGCTGCGTGACCTGGTCCATCTGGATGATGGCTTCGCCGACCTGGGCCACGCCTTCGCTTTGCTGCGCGCTGGCGGAACTGATTTCGCCCATGATGTCCGTCACGCGCTGGACCGAACCCACCACGTCCGCCATCGTGGTGCCGGCGTGGTCGACCAGCGCACTGCCCTGCCCGACGCGCTCCACGCTGGCGGAGATCAGCTGCTTGATTTCCTTGGCTGCCTGGGCCGAGCGTCCGGCCAGGCTGCGCACTTCGCCGGCAACCACCGCGAAGCCGCGTCCCTGCTCGCCTGCGCGGGCCGCTTCCACCGCGGCATTGAGCGCCAGGATATTGGTCTGAAAGGCAATGCCGTCAATCACGCCGATGATGTCTTCTATCTTGCGCGAGCTGTCGTTGATGGACTTCATGGTGTCGGTGACCTGGCGCACAACCTCTCCGCCTCTGACGGCCGCCGTGGACGCGGCTTGCGCCAGCGCGTTGGCGTGTCTGGCATGGTCGGCGTTCTGCTTGACGGTCGCACTGAGCTGCTCCATCGAGGCCGCGGTCTGCTCGAGCGCCGAAGCCTGCTCTTCGGTGCGCTGACTCAGGTCGCTGTTGCCTTGCGCAATCTGCGCCGACGCGGTCGCCACCGACTCCGAGCTCTGACGCACTTCACCCACCACCCGGGTCAGGCTGAGCTGCATGTGCTGCAGCGCGGACAGCAGCTGCGCGGTTTCATCCCTGCCATGCGCGTCGAACTGCCGGCTCAGGTCGCCGCCAGCCACGGCACGCGCCACCTCCACCGCCCGCCCTATCGGCCGGGTGATGCTGCGGCTGAACAGCACGCCCGCGCCAAGGCCTGCGGCGCAGACCAGGGCCATCAGCCCCAGGGAGACCATGGTCGCCCACCGGGCTTCGGCGTCGGCGCGCACCGATTGAGCGGCGCTGTCGGCAGCAATCTTGTCCTTGGACGCTTCAAGCAGGCGCGTGGGTTCGCGGTCTATGCCGCTGACCGCGGCGTCGCCCGCCACGGCATCGAAATCGGCGGCCTTGAATGCGTCGAAGCCGCGCTGGTAGCTGCGCTCCATCACGCCATGCGCGGCCGTGAACTGCTCCACCAGCGCCCTGGCCTCGCCCCCGGGCAGGGCCGAGATCAGCCGCCGGCTGCGCTCGTCCACTTCGCGCGAGAGCTGGCGGAAGGCGTTCCAGTGCTTTTCCAGGTCCCGCGGGTCTTTGCCGCGTAGCAGCACGTTCTTCCATTCCTGCACCTGCGTCTTGAACGCCAGCGACAGGTCGCCCACATCGCGTTCCAGGTGATGGCTTGCCAGCACCGACGTGCCATAGGTGGTCAGTGACTGGTTCAGGCGGTGGATACCGAACAGCGCGGCGCACAGCACCAGCAGCATCGAGGCGGCAATCACCAAAGGCAGTTTAAGGCTCAGTTTCACAAAATTCTCTCGTCCTGCACTTCGGCGCCGGAAACCACCAGCGGATGCCTTGCCGGGACTATTCCCAACAAACACCATGGCTGTAGCTGCCTTGTCGACATCCGGCGCGCGCTCTTGATGTGCGTCATGTAAGCAATTGCTGGCGGCATGCGGCGCGCGTCGCCCGACCTCGGGCTCAATGCGAGGCGCCCATGAAAAAAAGCCACCCGAGGGTGGCTTTTCTTGCGCCTGCCGCAGAGGCAGACCGCAGTGCTGTGGGCTTAACGCTTCGAGAACTGCTTGGCACGGCGCGCACCGCGCAGACCGACCTTCTTACGCTCGACTTCACGGGCATCGCGCGTCACGAAGCCAGCTTGGCTCAGGACGGGCTTGAGGCCTGCGTCATAGTCGATCAGGGCGCGGGTGATGCCGTGACGGGCAGCACCGGCCTGGCCGGATTCGCCGCCGCCGTGCACATTGATTTGCACGTCGAAAGCTTCGAGGTTTTCCGTGAGTGCCAGCGGTTGCTTAGCAATCATGATGGAAGTTTCACGGCCGAAGTACTCTTGAATGTCTTTGCCATTCACAGTAATCTTGCCGGAACCCTTTTTCAGAAACACACGGGCGACGCTGGATTTGCGACGGCCGGTGCCATTGTTCCAATCACCAATCATCTCAAGGCTCCTTAGATTTCCAGCGCTTTTGGCTGCTGTGCGGTGTGGGGATGCTCAGCACCGCCATACACCTTGAGTTTCTTGATCATGGCGTAGCCCAGAGGACCCTTGGGCAGCATGCCCTTGACGGCCTTTTCCAGAGCACGACCGGGGTGCTTCGACTGCATATCACGGAAGTTCGTGGCAGTGATGCCGCCCGGATAGCCGGAATGACGGTAGTACACCTTGTCCAGGGACTTGGTGCCAGTCACTTTGAGCTGGGCTGCGTTGATGATGACGATGAAGTCGCCGGTATCAACGTGAGGTGTATAAATGGCTTTGTGTTTGCCGCGCAGACGGAGGGCAACTTCGCTGGCTACCCGTCCGAGCACCTTGTCGGTGGCGTCAATCACAAACCACTCGTGTTGCACCTCAGCGGGTTTTGCGCTGAATGTAGACATGAGTTTTCTCTTTTCGATAAGAGGGTTTGAAGGTCCTTTTCCACGGTCGGCGCTTCTCTGAAGGAAGCCTCTTAGGTGGCGATGCAGTGCAGCAATGCATGCCGCAATACACTCCGCCGCGGGACCAAAAATCGCTGCGAAGCTCTCCATTATACGAAAGGTCCTAAGCCTTTGTATAGCATGACCTTGCGCAGCATGTAAAAATACCGCCCCACCTCCAATACCTGCCTGTTCCCCGGGTTCAGCTGGTTACCATTGCCCCATGTTCAGTTATCGCCACGCCTTCCATGCGGGCAACCACGCCGACGTGCTCAAGCACGCGGTGCTGATTGCCACCTTGCAATACCTCACGCAGAAAGACGCGGCGTTGACCGTTCTGGATACGCACGCCGGTGCAGGCCTGTACCGCCTCGACGGCGACTACGCCAGCAAGAGCGGTGAAGCCAGCGAAGGCGTTCTCAAGCTCGCGGCCACGCCGACCGAAGAGCTCGCGCCCATCCTGCAGGAATACCTGGCGCTGGTTCGCTCCTTCAACCAGGGCAGCACCATCCGCAACTATCCCGGCTCGCCGTTCATCAGCCAGTCCCTGTTGCGTTCGCACGACAAACTCAAGCTGTTCGAACTGCATCCGACCGACATGCGCTCGCTGGCCGGCAACGTGACCCAGCTTGAAGCCGGCCGCCAGCTGGCGGTGCTGCACGAGGACGGCTTCGAAGGCGTGAAGAAATTCCTGCCGCCGGTCTCGCGCCGCGCGCTGCTGCTGTGCGACCCGAGCTACGAGATCAAGACCGACTACGGCCGCGTGCTCGACATGGTGACCGACAGCCTCAAGCGCTTTCCCACGGGCACCTATGCCATCTGGTACCCGATCATTCCGCGCCCCGAAGCCCACGACCTGCCGCGCCGCCTCAAGACCCTGGCCGTCAAGGCCGGCAAGAGCTGGCTGCATGTGACGCTGACCGTGAAAAGCAACAAGACTTCCGAGCGTGGCGGCCTGCCCGCCAGCGGCATGTTCATCATCAGCCCGCCGTTCCAGCTCAAGGAACTGCTCAAGCCCGCAATGCCGCAGCTGGTCCAGCTGCTGGGCCAGGACGGCAACGCCACGTTCTCGCTCGAGTCGGGCGGCTGATACTCAACGGCGCCCCGGCGCCGCATGACAAGAAAAGCCAGGCAGCTGCCTGGCTTTTTTGCATTGGCGCCTCAGCGTCTGCGCGGCTTTGCGGGGGCCACGGCTTTCTTGCGCGGCGTGGAACCGGCTTTTTTCTGCGCCCTGGCGACCGGCTTGGCAGCTGGAGCAGCGGAGTCGCCAGCGGCTTCATCGAACATTTCGGGGCACTCTTCCTCGTCCTTGTCGAGCTGCCACAGCTCGACCGGCTTGATGCCCAGACCGACCATGCCCAGCGCTTCGGCCGCGCCCTGGCTCAGATCGATCACCCGGCCATGCGAGAACGGCCCGCGGTCGTTGATGCGCACCACCACGGCCTTGCCAGTGACCGCGCTGCGTACGCATACCCGCGTGCCGAAGGCCAGCGTGCGGTGCGCGGCCGTCAGGTCCTGGCTGTCGAAACGCTCGCCGCTGGCCGTGCGCCGGCCGTGAAAGCGCGGCCCGTACCAGGATGCGAGGCCTTGCTGGTCGCTTTCGCGCGGCGGCGACAGCTCGTATGGCGAGGAAGTGGAT
>JBBKVU010000625.1:0-6423 GCA_037968595.1 Comamonas sp. | reverse complement strand
GCGCCCAGGCCGCGGTGGCGGCGCAGCGGCTCGGCCACCTGCCGGCCTATGCTGTGCAGCGGGTTGAGCGCGGTCATAGGCTCCTGGAAGACCATGGCCATGCGGTTGCCGCGCAGCGCGCCGCGTTCGGCGTCGGCCATGCCGGTCAGCTCCTGGCCATCGAAACGTATGCTGCCCGCGATCCGGGCGCGCTCGGGCAGCAGGCCCATCAGCGCCATCGCCGTCAGCGACTTGCCGCTGCCCGACTCGCCAATGATGCCCAGCGTGGCCCCGCGCTCCAGCGCAAAGTCCATGTCGCGCACGGCCGTGACCGGGCCGCGCGGCGTGGCCAGCGTCAGCTGCAGGTTGGAGACTTCAAGCAATGCCATCGTGGTGCCAAGGTATAGGGTTCAGCGCGAACGCGCCAGCCGCGGGTCCAGCAGGTCGCGCAGGCCGTCGCCCAGCAGGTTCAGTCCCAGCACCGCCAGCGCGATTGCCAGGCCCGGCCAGATCGCCAGCAGCGGCGCCTCGAACATCAAGGTCTGGGCTTCGCTGAGCATGCGTCCCCATGAAGGCTGGGGCGGCTGCGTGCCCAGGCCCAGGTAGGACAGCGCGGCCTCGGCCAGGATGGCAATCGCGAACTGTATGGTGGCCTGCACGATCAGCATCGGCAGGATGTTGGGCAGCACATGTTCGCGCGTGATCGCCCAGCGGCTCTTGCCGCAGGCGCGCGCGGCGAGAACATATTCGCGCGACCACACCGCATTGGCCGAGGCGCGCGTGACGCGCGCAAAGGTCGGGATATTGAAGATGCCGATGGCAATGATGGAGTTGACGATGCCCGCGCCGAACACCGCCGTCAGCATGATGGCCGACAGGATGGCGGGAAACGCAAAGGTGAAGTCGGCCAGCCGCATGATGGCTTCCTCGACCCAGCCGCGCCGCGCCGCGGCCAGCAGTCCCAGCGCCGTGCCCAGGCCCAGGCCGATTCCCACGGCAATCACGCCGACCAGAATCGAATTGCGTGCGCCCACCAGCAGCAGCGAGGCGACATCGCGCCCGTAGGCATCGGTGCCCAGCCAATGCGCGGCGCCGGGCGGCTGCAGCTTGGACGGCAGGTCCATCTCGTAGGGCGACCAGGGTGTCCAGACCAGCGACAGGGCGGCGGCCAGCAGCAGCGCCAGCGTCAGCGCCGCGCCAAGCACGAAGCTGCGTTGGCGCAGCGCGCGCTGCCATGCGGTGGGGGCGGCGGTGCTCATAGGTCGCTGGCTTTCAGGCGCGGATCGATGACCGCGTACAGCAGGTCGACGACGAAATTCACGACCACCACCATGGCGGCCAGCAGCATCACGCAGTTGCGCACCACGATCAGGTCACGGTTGGCAATCGACTGAAAGATCAGCCGGCCCAGCCCGGGCAGGAAAAACACGTTCTCGACAACGATGGTGCCGGCCAGCAGATTCGCGAACTGCAGGCCCATCACCGTGACCACGGGCACCATCGCATTGCGCAGCACATGGCCCCAGAGCACGGCACGCTGCGAAAGGCCCTTGGCACGCGCGGTGCGCACGAAGTCCTCGCGCAGCACTTCCAGCACGGCCGAGCGCGTGATGCGCGCCAGGATCGCGGCCTGCACCACGGCCAGCGAGATCGCGGGCAGCAGCAAGGCCTTGAGCGCCGGCCAGAAACCGCCGCCCGCATCTTCGCTCCAGCCCGGAAAGCCGCCGGCCGAGAACCACTGCAGCTTCACGGAAAACAGCAGGATCAGCAGGATCGCAAACCAGAAGTTGGGAATCGCAATGCCCAGCTGCGCCAGGCCCATCACGCCCACATCGCCCCAGCGGTTGTGGCGCGAGGCCGCATAGACGCCCGCAGCCAGGGCCAGCGCCGTGGTGATCAGCATCGCCAGCACGGCCAGCGGCACGGTGAGCGCCAGGCGCTCGAGCACCAGATCGCGCACCGGGCTGCCGTAGGCATAGCTGTCGCCCAGGTCGAGCACCAGCAGGCCCTGCACCCATTGCAGGTAGCGCTGCCAGGCCGGCTGGTTCAGCCCCAGCTGCTCGGCCAGGGCCTGCACCGCCTCGGGCGCGGCGTCCGGGCCCATCAGCACCTGCGCGGCATTGCCGGGCAGAACCTCCAGCACCACGAACACCACGGCCGACGTGGCGACCAGGGTGGCGATCAGGGTGAGGAGGCGTTTGAGGAGAAAGACACTCATGGGCGGTTCGGCGGGCAGGGCAGAGCATAGCGGCAAAAATCAATGCCGGGCGGTGCGGGCGCGGCGCCCGGCATGGGCATGTCCGCTATTGCTGCGGGACTATTGAGCTGGGCCGGATAATCGAGGCCATATGAAATCTGTGCCGTCCTCTCCATTGTGTTGCCAGGCGCGGCTGCGCGCGCGCGGGGTGCCTACATGGCCTTGATGATCACCGACGAGTGCATCAACTGCGACGTCTGCGAGCCCGAGTGCCCGAACGACGCAATCTACATGGGCGAGCTGATCTACGAGATCACGCCGTCCAAGTGCACCGAATGCGTAGGCCACTTCGACGAGCCGCAATGCGTGCAGATCTGCCCCGTGGCCTGCATTCCGGTGCATCCCGACCATGTCGAGAGCCGCGAGACGCTGTTCGAGAAATTCACGCGGCTGGAAGCGGCGAAGGCACAGGGCGGTTGACGGATTCTGAGGACAGGCCGTTCCTGGTTCGACGGGGGCGCCGAGCCAGGCTCACCACGAACGGTGATCCGTTCGCCCTGAGCGTGCCTGCGCGGCCCGGTCGAAGGGTGGACGGCCTGCAGTCCAGTTGTTTCAAGGCGTTTTGTTTAGTCGCCACACTCGTCTCAGCCGACCTTCACGCTTGCGCCCTCAGCCACCGGCTTCGCCGGCTTGGGCCGTGGCGGTTTGGTGGTATGGATCTGCAGCGTGGCCTTGTCCATGTCGCCGGCCTGCAGCAGGCGCCAGGACTTGAGCGAGTGATGGATGCTGTCCTCGATCAGCGTGCGCTGGTCGGGCGCGGGTTTCTTCAGCACCCAGTTCGCGACTTCGGCGCGCTCTCCCGGGTGGCCTATGCCTAGGCGCAGCCGCCAGTAATCGCCCGTGCCCAGCTGCGCGTGGATGTCGCGCAGGCCGTTATGGCCCGCGTGGCTGCCGCCGCGCTTGAGCTTGGCCTGGCCGGGAAGAATGTCGAGTTCGTCGTGCACCACGAGAATTTCCTCGGGCAGGATCTTGAAGAAGCGTGCCAGCGCGCCCACCGACTTGCCCGAGAGATTCATGAAGGTCTGGGGCTTGAGCAGCCAGACATTGTTGCCGTCGACGCTGGTGCGCGCCACCAGGCCGTAATAGCTGCGCTCGGGCTGCAGCGCGACCTTGAGTTCGCGCGCCAGCTCGTCTATCCACCAGAAACCGGCGTTGTGGCGTGTATCTTCGTACTCGGGGCCGGGATTGCCCAGGCCGACAAACAGTTTGATCATGTGTGAATTATCTCCATGGACCACAAGCATAGGTCACCCCAAAGCGAACGGCCCACGCGCGGCTAGGCGGTGGGCCGTTGGCTTTGGGGCCTGCGCCAGCCCCGGGGGACTGGCACAGGCGCTCAAGAAGTGATTACTTCTTGCCCTTCTTGGCGGGAGCAGCGGGAGCTGCAGCGCCTTCGACGGGAGCGACGAGTTCATCGGCGGGAGGCACGATGGAAACCAGTGCGGGGTTGCTTTGCGTGCCGCGCACGTGAGCAACAACGCCCTTGGGCAGCTTGACTTGCTTGAGCGTGAACGAACCACCCTTTTGCAGGGCGCTCAGGTCCACCGTGATGAACTCGGGCAGGTCCGAAGGAACGCAGACCACGGGCAGGGCGGTGACCAGAGGCGTCACGATGCACTTGTCCTGGGCCACTGCGGGCGACTTGTCGGCGCCTTCGAAGTGCAGGGGCACGTTCAGGTGCAGCTTGGTGCTTTCGTCGACGCGTTGGAAGTCAACGTGCAGGACGAGTTGCTTGAAGGGGTGGAATTGCACGTCACGCAGCACAACCTTGCTGACTTGACCGGCGATGTCCATTTCCAGAACGCTGGAGTGGAACACTTCCTTCTTCAGGGCGTGCCACAGATCGTTGTGGTCCAGTTCAATGGCCAATGGCTCGGCGGAACCGCCAAACACGATGCCAGGGGTCTTGCCCGAATTACGCAGACGGCGGCTCGCACCCGTACCTTGCTTAGCGCGCTCTGTAGCGACAATGTTCATAATTAACTCCTGTGTGAGTCGACCGCGACCAGTCAGACTCGTTTGATAAAAAGACAGACCGGCACATGCCCGACTGTCCTTGAGATGCTCTGAAACACACAAAACCTCCCGAAGGAGGTTTACGCCAGCCCGAAGGCTGGAGATCTCGCAAGCGAGGTCTTATTCCGAGAACAAGCTGAGCACCGAATCACCCGTGGAAATGCGCTTGATCGTTTCGGCGATCAGCGGTGCCACGGAGAGTTGGCGAATCTTGTTGCATGCCTGGGCCTCTGGGCTCAGGGGGATTGTATTGGTCACCACGACTTCGTCGAGTGCCTCGCCACCGGCAATGCGCTCGATGGCCGGGCCCGAGAAGATCGGGTGGGTGCAGTAGGCGTAGACCTTCTTGGCGCCGCGCTGCTTGAGCACTTCGGCGGCCTTGACCAGCGTGCCGGCGGTGTCGATCATGTCATCCATGATCACGCAGTTGCGGCCGTCGATGTCGCCGATCACATGCATGACTTCGGATACATTGGCCTTCGGGCGACGCTTGTCGATGATGGCCAGATCGCAGTTGAGCTGCTTGGCCAGGGCGCGCGCACGCACCACGCCGCCGACGTCGGGCGACACCACGATCAGGTCTTCGTAGTTCTTCTGGCGCAGATCGCCCAGCAGCACCGGCGACGCGTAGATGTTGTCCACGGGAATGTCGAAGAAGCCCTGGATCTGGTCAGCGTGCAAGTCCATGGTCAACACGCGTTCCACGCCTACGGCCTGGAGCATGTTGGCCACGACCTTGGCCGTGATCGGCACGCGCGACGAGCGCGGGCGACGGTCCTGGCGGGCGTAACCGAAGTAGGGGATCACGGCGCAGATGCGTTCGGCGGATGCGCGCTTGAGCGCATCGACCATGATGAGCAGTTCCATCAGGTTCTCGTTGGTGGGGGCGCATGTGGGCTGAACCACGAAAACGTCGCGGGTGCGGACGTTTTGCATGATCTCGACGGTGACTTCACCATCGGAGAAACGGCCAACTTCCGCGGCGCCAAGCTTGGTGCCGAGGTGGCTGGCAATCTCTTCGGCCATGCCACGGTTGGCATTGCCGGTAAAAATCATGAAGTCTGGATGATTGGTCTGCATGAGCGTCCCAGTGTTTATGGGTTTGCTTGTACGCAATAAGACATTTGGCAGGGGAAGAAGGACTCGAACCTTCGCATGCTGGAATCAAAATCCAGTGCCTTAACCAACTTGGCGACTCCCCTACACGGGTCAATTGCGCATGCAACCAACCGGTAACCTTTAATCTCTGGCCCATCCATGAAGCGGATGAACTTCGAGATTTTCGCAAACTTTGACGATCCAGTCGCTGGGTGCGTCCGTCATGTCAAGCGCTTGCTTCATCGGTGCAAACACTGCACTTCCTGAGCCCGTCATTCTACCGTGTAATCCGTGTGTTTGCAGCAAGTTGATTGCTTTTTTCACATCGGGGCACAGGGTTTCTGCGACCGGCTGCAAGTCGTTATGACCGAAGTCAAAGTGCTTTGCAGCGAAGAGCGATATTGTAGCACGCTCCGAATCCCGTTTGAGGGTCGGGGCGGAAAAAATCAATTTTGTTTCCAATCCCGCATCCGGCTTCACCACTACAAAGCGCTGCCGGGGCAGCGCCTCTTCGAGTGGCGTGATTATATCGCCTATGCCTTCGACCCAGGCATTGCGTCCGCGCAGGAAGAACGGCACGTCGGCGCCCAGGCGCAGGCCTATGGCTTCGAGCGCCGGCCGCGGCAGATCGAGCCGCCACAGGCGGTTCAGCGCCAGCAGCGTGCTGGCGGCATCGGACGAGCCGCCGCCCATGCCTGCCTGGGCGGGAATGCGCTTGTCTATGCCGATATGCGCGCCGCTGCTGCAGCCCGTCGCCTGCTGCAGCGCGCGCGCGGCGCGCACGATCAGGTCGTCGTCGGGCAGGCGCATGCCGCTGAGGTCTTCGCGCGTGACGGCGCCGTCGGCGCGCAGATCGAAATGCAGCCTGTCCTGCCAGTCGATCAGCATGAACACCGACTCGATCAGGTGGTAGCCGTCCGGCCGCCGGCCGGTGATGTGCAGGAACAGGTTGAGTTTGGCCGGAGCCGGCACATCGTAGAGCGAACGCATGGAATGGAAACCGCGAGAAATCGGAAAGAAAAACAGCTGCCGCGCGCCACGCTGCGCCAGGTGCGGGACCGCGGAAGCCCGGC
>JBBKVU010000624.1:0-7715 GCA_037968595.1 Comamonas sp. | reverse complement strand
CGTGCCGCTGGCGCGCGGCACGCTGGAGACGGCAGCGGCCCAGGGCCTGGCCGGAGCGATTGCCGGGCCGATCGCGCGCGGCGATGCGCAGGTGGTGGCGCTGCATATGCGCGAGCTCGCGGCGCTGGACGCCAGCCACCTCACGCTGTACCGCGAAGTGTCGCTGCGGCTGCTGGGCCTGGCAACGCAGCAGGGTCGCCTGGATGAAGAAACCCTGGCGCGGCTGCAAGCGACGATTCTTGCGGGCCGCTGAGCCTGGGCCCCGCCGATTGCAGCGGCTGGTGCGGGAAAAACCAGTGCATCTTGCGGCACAGATGCGTCCGGAGTTTGCCGCGGCGGCGAAGACGCCTGCCGCAGGCCTCACAATTACGGCCGGAATGCTGTTTCTGGGGAGCCACAAACCGGCGCAAGCTGCGCCGTGGTCAAGCCGCCGGATTCAGGGCGTTTCACCCTATCTTGCCGATAACGCTTTCCTTTTTTGTAAGACAACTGGGCCCATATGAAGAGTTTGAAGGAACTGCTTGCCGAACGCGCAGCACTGGATGCAGCAATTGTTCAGGAGAAGAAAGTCGCAGCCGAACAGGCGCTGCGCCAGGTGCATACCCTGATTGCCGAGTTCGGCTTCACCGCCCAGCAGGTGTTTCCGTGGAAGGCACCCAAGCCGCATGTTCCCGGCAAGTATCTGGAACCCAAGTCGGGAGCGACCTGGTCGGGTCGGGGCAAGCCGCCCGCCTGGATTGTCGGCAAGGACCGCGATCAGTTCCTGATCGAGCAGCCGGCAGCGCAGCCGCGCCAGGAAGGCCCCTACCTCGCCGAGTTGGCGGCCGAGGCGGCGCGCGGGCGATCGCGCTGAACCCTTCAATGCGTGGCGGCGCGGCTGCATGCCGCAATTTTTAGCGGCTAAAAATCGCGGCACGCTCCGCTGGTCCATGATGTGAGGCAGCGCGCGCGTTGGTGCGCCGCTGTCCCAACCCTCCGAGAAGCATGAACTCTCCAAGCCAAACCCTGATCCAAGACTGGCATGCCCATGTGTATTTCGATGCCGCGAGCCGCACATCGGCCTGGGCATTGCGCGAAGCCATAGAGCGCGATCTCGCGGGGCGCATGGTGATGGGGCGATTCCATGAGAAGCCCGTGGGCCCGCATCCGATGTGGAGCTACCAGCTGATCATCAGCCCGCAGGACTTCGCCCAGGTGGTGGGGTGGTTGGCGCTGCATCACGCCAGCCTCGATGTCTTCATCCATCCCAACACTGGCGACAGCCTGCGCGACCACCGCGACTGCGCGCTGTGGATAGGGCAGTCGCATGTGCTCAATCTGGCGGTATTCGGCGCCGGAAATTGAAGCGCTGGGAAAACCCGCCACGCGCGCGGCGTTGCGCTGCGCGTGGCCTGGAGTTCCTTACTTCTTCTCCGGCCCCATCACGTAGTCCGGCAGCCAGGTGACGATCTCGGGAAAGACCGTGATCAGCACCACGCAGACGATCAGGCAGAAGAAGAACGGGATCGCGGCGCGCGCAATGGTGTTGCTGTCCTTGCCCGTCATGCTCTGCAGCACGAACAGGTTGAAGCCCACCGGCGGCGTGACCTCGGCAATCTCCACCAGCAGCACGACAAAGATGCCGAACCAGATCAGGTCGAAACCCGCGACCTGGATCATGGGCAGCACCACGGCGCTGGTCAGCACGATCATCGAGATGCCGTCCAGCGCCGTTCCCAGCACCAGATAGATCACCACCAGCGCGCCTATCAGCGCATAGGGGCTCAGCTGCATCGCATCGACCCACTCCGCCAGCGCGCGCGGAATGCCGGTGAAGGCCATGGTCTTGGTCAGGAACGCTGCTCCGGCCAGGATGAACATGATCATGCAGGACAGGCGCGTGGCGCCGACCAGCCCGGCCTTGAAATTGGCCCAGGTCAGACTGCGACCCGCCGCGGCAATCACCAGCGAGCCCAGCACGCCGTAGGCGGCGCACTCGGTGGCCGTGGCCCAGCCGGCTATCAGCACCCAGACAATGAACACGATCAGCAGCGCGCAGGGAATCAGCGCCGCGCTGGCGCGCATCTTCTGTGCAAACGTGGTGCTGGGCTCGGGCGGCGGCATCAGGTGCTTGTTGCGAATGCTCCACCAGGCGATGTAGCCGCAAAACAGCGCCATCAGCAAAAAGCTGGGAATGAAGCCCGCCAGGAAGATGCGGATGATCGAGGCATCGGCCGCCACCGCGTAGACCACCATGGTGATCGATGGCGGAATCAGAATGCCCAGCGTGCCGGCCGTGGCCAGCGAGCCCAGCGCCAGCTGCTCGTTGTAGCCGCGGCGCTTGAGCTCGGGCAGGGCCACCTTGCTGATGGTGGCGCAGGTCGCGGCCGACGAGCCCGACACCGAGCCGAACACGCCGCAGCCCAGCACGGTGGTGTGCATCAGGCGCCCGGGAACGCGGTTGAGCCAGGGGGCCAGGCCCGAGAACATCTGCTCCGAGAGTCGGGTGCGAAACAGGATTTCCCCCATCCACACGAACAGCGGCAGCGCCGCCAGCTCCCAGGAGACGTTGGATTCCCAGAATGCCGAGAACAGGTTCATTCCCGGCGGCGTGTTGGTGAAGAAGGCCTGGCCTATCCAGCCCGTGAGGCCCAGCGTCATGCCTATCCACACGCCGCTGGCCAGCAGCACCAGCATTGCGACCAGCAGCATCGCGCCAATGGAGATCAGCATGGGAAGGCCCTTGTTTCAAGCGCAGGCAGGCCTGCTTGGGGGGTGGCGTGGTTCATGGGGACCCTCATACATCGCTGGAGAAATCGCCTGCCGCATGCCGCTCCTCGACCACCGTGACATAGCGTGGCTTGTGGCCGCGCGCCACGCGCTGCAGTTCGTCGACCACGGCCAGCCACAGCAAGGCCGCGCCGACCACGAAGCTCAGCTGGGGAATCCACAGCGGAATCACCACCAGACCGCCGGCCATGTCGTTGAAGACATAGCTGTCCCAGGTCGATACCGCCGCCCACCAGGCCAGATAGCCGGTGCAGACCGCGGCAATCGACAGCGACAGCAGCTCGAAGCCGCGGCGCAGCGGCGGCGAGAGCTTTTCCAGCAGCAGGGTGACGCGCACGAAATCGCCTTCCTTGAACGCATGCGCCATCGCCAGAAAGGCGGCGCCGGCTCCCAGCCAGGCAACGACGTCGTTGAAGCCGCCCACCCGCCAGCCCAGCATGCGGCCCACGGAGGCGGCGATCATCAGCACGAAGATCAGGAACACGCACAGGGCCGCCAGATCACAGGCACGGGCAAACAGCCGATCGAGAGGGCGCCGCATGTTCACTTCCGGTAAGCGTCAACAATGGCCTTGCCATCGGCGCCGGCCTTCTTGAGCCAGTCCGCCAGCATGGTGTCGCCCATCTTGCGGAAGTCGGCATTGAGCGCCGCGCTCGGCTCGATGATGTTCATGCCGCGCGCCTTGAGCTGGTCCAGGTACCAGGCGTTCTTGTCCTGGCTGAGCTTCCAGCCGCGCTCCTCGGCCGCGGCCGCGGCCTTGAGCAAGGCTTCCTGCGTGGGCTTGTCCAGGCCGTTGAAGGCGCGCAGGTTGACCATCACCATGTTCTTGGGCAGCCAGGCCTGGACGTTGTAGAAGTTCTTGATGTGCTCGTAGGTCTTGGAGTCATAGCCGGTGGAGCTTGACGACATGTACGAGTCGACGACGCCGGTGGCCAGCGCCTGCGACAGCTCGGCCGCCTGGATCTGCACCGGCTGGGCCTTGGCCAGTTCGGCCAGCCGCAGCGTGGCCGGGCTGTAGGCGCGCCATTTGAGGCCCACCATGTCGGCCGCGCCGTTGACCTGCTTGTTTGCATACATGCCCTGGGGCTGCCATGGCACCGTGTAGAGCAGCTTGATGTTGCTGGCCGCGAGCAGCTTCTCCAGCGCCGGCTTTTGCGCCTGGTAGAGCTTGAACGCATCGCCATAACTGGTGGCCAGGAACGGCACGCCATCCAGGCCGAACAGCGGGTTTTCATTTTCGAAGTTGTTGAGAATGACTTCGCCCGCCTGCACCTGGCCGCTTTGCACCGCGCGCTTGATCTCGGGCGCCTTGAACAGCGAGGCATTGGGGTGGGCCTGGATCTTGAGCTTGCCGGCGCTGTTCTTGTCGACGTCGGCAATGAACTGCATCAGGTTCTCGGTGTGGAAGTTGGAAATCGGATAGGCCGACGGCAGATCCCATTTCGTCTGCGCCGCCGCTGCGGTTGCGGCGCCAACGAACACTGCAGCAATCAAAGACTTTTTCAACATACCGACTCCCTGTTCATGCAAATAAAAGAAGAGAACAAAAGTAGCATTGCAAATTACATGCCACTATAGGTTGTTGAACAATCATGTGACCACTGGTAAAAATACCGATGCCCAAGGCACCAAGTTCGGGCGCATGACGGCGCGGCGCGCAGCCCCTGCGCCAACTTGGAGCAGGCCACCGAATGCCGCGGTGCCGCCCGGTCATCGCCAGGCACGCCCCGCATGGAATAATCTTGTTCAACAATATTGATTTATTCCGGGCAGTCCAAGGCCTGGGGTCTGACCAATGCAGGCCGGGCGAATGAGCAAACAATCCCGGCGCGTGAAACATCCGATACTCAGGCGCCACTCCACTCTTTTCCCATCATGTCCATTGCGCGTCCATTGACTCCCGAAAGCCTCAGCGATCGCATTGCCGAACAGCTTCGCCTGAAGATAGTGCAGGGCGCCTTGTCTCCCGGCATGCGTCTGTCGGAGCAGACGCTGGCCGACGAGCTCGCGGTGTCGCGCAACACGCTGCGTGAAGCCTTCCGCATCCTGACCAAGGACGGTCTGGTGAAGCACACGCCCAACCGCGGCGTCTTTGTTTCGGTGCCGAGCATTGCCGCGATCATCGACATCTACCGCGTGCGCCGGCTGATCGAATGCCAGGCGCTGCGCAACGCCTATCCCCTGCATCCGGCCAAACGCCATATGCGCGCCGCCGTGGAGGCCAGCATGCGCGGGCGTGCCCAGGCCGACTGGGCGGTTGTCGGCACGGCCAACATGGACTTCCACATGGCCATCGTCGAGCTCGCGGACAGCGAGCGCCTGAACCAGATGTTTGCCCCGGTGCTGGCGGAACTGCGGCTGGCCTTCGGCTTCATGAAGGACGCGGAGTTCCTGCATGCGCCCTATGTCGACATGAATCGGCAGATCCTGGAAATTGCCGAAGCCGGCAACTACGCCAAGGCGGCCGACACGCTGCAGGAGTATCTTGTGCATTCCGAGCGCATCGTGCTGGCGGTCTATGCGCGCAGCCTTTCCAACGAAGGCCTGCGCGAGAACTAGCCGCGCGCCGTGTCATGGCGGCGCGGCCCGCATGCCGCGCCCTGGATTTCGCAATCAACGTACAGGGAACACCATGGGCAAGAAGGAACACCGGAAATCCGAGAAATCCAAGGCCGCCGAGCCGCAGGAATGCCCCGCGGCGCCCGAGGACGCGTCGATCTCGGCCGACGACTACGAGGCGCAGCTGCAGCTGCTGCAGATCGAGCTGGTCAAGCTGCAGCGCCATTTCATCGAATGCGGCGACAAGATCCTGGTGCTGATAGAAGGGCGTGACGCGGCCGGAAAGGACGGCAGCATCAAGCGCATCGTCGAACACCTGAGCCCGCGCGAGACGCGCGTGGTGGCCCTGGGCGCGCCCTCGGATCGCGACCGCAGCGCCTGGTATTTCCAGCGCTATGTGGCCCACCTGCCCACGGCCCAGGAATTCGTGCTTTTCAACCGCAGCTGGTACAACCGCGCAGGCGTGGAAAAGGTCATGGGCTTTTGCACCAAGGCCCAGCACGCGGAGTTCATGCATTCGGTGGGCGCGTTCGAGGAGATGCTGGTCAACTCGGGCATCAAGCTGCTCAAGTACTACCTCGATATCAGCAAGAGCGAGCAAAAGCAGCGGCTCGAAGACCGCCGCCGCGACCCGCTCAAGCAGTGGAAGATAGGCGCGATCGATGCCGTGGCGCTCAAGCACTGGAAAGCCTATTCGTCGGCGCGCGACGAGATGCTGGAGCATACGCACACCACCGTGGCCCCCTGGCATGTCGTGCGCGCCGACAACAAGCGCCTGGCGCGCCTGAACCTGATACGCGACATGCTGTCGCGGCTCGATTACGCCGGCAAGAACCAGGCCCTGCTCAAGCCGGACCGGGGCATCGTGTTCGAGTTCTCCGCGGACTGCGTTGCCGACCAGCGCCTGGCGCGCTGAACCAGGGGGCGACTAGCTGAAGCGCAGCGTCGCCACGCCGGCAACCACCAGGGCGGTGCCGGCGGCGCGCGCCCAGCCGAAGCGTTCGCCCAGTATCCAGGTGCCTATCAGCGCGGCAAAGATCACCGAGGTTTCGCGCAGCGCGGCGACCAGCGCCACCGGCGCGTGCAGCATGGCCCACAGCGCAATGCCGTAGCTGCCCAGCGAAGCCGCGGTACCCGCAAGCGCCAGCGGCGCGCGCGCGCGCATGTAGCGCAGGGCCTCGCCGCGCCGCGGTCCGGCACGCCACAGCACCAGCGCCATATAGGGCAGTCCGTCAAACAGGAACAGGGCGGCAACGTAGGAAAACGCATTGCCCGCGGCGCGCACGCCCATGCCGTCGATCACCGTGTAGCAGGCAATGATGCAGGCGTTGGCCAGCGCAAAGCCCACGGCCTTGCGGCGGTGACCGGCGTTGGCCGTGTCCTGGCCGGCGCGTGCCAGTCCCACCAGCAGCACTCCCGCCGACAGCACGATCACGCCCAGCCAGGCCGCGCCCGACAGCTGCTCGTCCATCAGCACCACGCTCACCAGTGCCACCAGCAGGGGGGCGGATCCGCGCATGATGGGGTAGGTCAGGCCCAGATCGCCGTAGCGATAGGCGCCCGCCAGCGCCACATAGTAGGCGATGTGGATCACGCACGAGGCCGCAATGAAGGGCCAGGCCGCGACCGGCGGCAGGCCGAACCAGAGCACCGCGGGAAGCGCGAAGAACAGGCCCAGGCTGTGGATCAGCGCGGTGTCCAGCGACTTGTCGCCGCCCGACTTGATGAGCGCATTCCAGCTGGCGTGCAGCAGTGCGGCGAACAGCAGCGCCACAACCAGGAAAACGCTCAGGTGCATGGCTGCGCCCGGCCCGCATCGATACGGCAGCTGGCGGCAATCGCCAGATAGTGGTCCAGGCCGGGCGTGGGCAAGTCGCTGACCTTGGCGCGGTCGTCCCACAGCCGCAGCCGCACGGCGTCCTGCGCGTGCGGCCTGGCGATGAACTCCTGCGCCTGGGCCGGCGAGAACACGCCGCCCTGCAGCGCCAGGCTGCGCCGGGAATCGGCCGACAGCCCGGCCTCGTAGTGCGCGCGCGTCGTGCAGAGATAGCGCTTGGCGTCCACATGCCAGCGTATGGCGTCCAGAACTCTTTCGTCAAACAGTCCGCGCAGAAAGGGAATGGCGCTGAACTGGTGCAGGTCGTCTATGCCGCGCGCCGTCGGCGTCTCGCCGTGGTCGTGCAGCAGATGTCCGAGGTCATGCAGCAGCGCGGCCGTGATGAGCTGCGCGTCGGCCCCCGACTGCTCGGCAAACCAGGCGGTCTGCAGCGCGTGCTCGGTCTGGGTCACGGGCTCGCCGCTGTACTGCGTGCCGCCGTGGCGCGAAAACAGCAGCGCGATATCGTCGAATTCAAGCGCCATGCTCAGGCCTCGGCGGTGGCGCGCAG
>JBBKVU010000623.1:0-9846 GCA_037968595.1 Comamonas sp. | reverse complement strand
TTTTCGTTCAGGGCGCCGGGTCCGGCTGCTCCAGCATCCAGACCGCCATCGCCTGGGCCTGCGCGGCGCTGATGCCCGGCTGGCGCGGCATCAGCTTGCGGCCCCAGACACCGGCGCTGCCTTCGCGGATCTTGCGCGCCAGGTACGCCTGGGCGTCGGGCTGGCCGCGGTAGCGCTGGGCAATCTGTGCAAAGCCCGGGCCCACATGGGTCTGCTGCATGCCATGGCAGCGCAGACAGAACTGGGCTTGCACCAGCGCCCAGCCTTCGCTGGCCGCGGGCAGCGGGGCTGGATTCACGGATTCAGCGAGCGCTGCGGCCGGCGGCGGCGGCTTGCGGCTGTTCAGGCTTTGCCAGCCCAGCCAGGCAAACAAGGCCGGCACCATCAAAGCGGCCACGCCCAGCCCCACCCGGCGCCAGCGCCTGGAGGGAGTGGAGGATTGCGGCGCCATCGGTGCCTCAGACGTCCATCAATGACGGAAGTGGCGCACGCCGGTGAAGACCATGGCCACGCCGCGCTCGTTGGCGGCGTCAATGACTTCCTGGTCGCGCATCGAGCCGCCGGGCTGGGCGACGCAGGTCGCGCCGGCATCCACCACCACGTCGAGGCCGTCGCGGAAGGGGAAGAACGCGTCGCTGGCAACCACGGTGTGCTGCAGCGACAGCTTGGCGGCTTCGGCCTTGATCGAGGCAATGCGCGCCGAGTCGAGGCGGCTCATCTGGCCCGCGCCCACGCCCATGGTCATGCCGTTCTTGCAGAACACGATGGCATTGCTCTTGACGTACTTCGCGACCTTCCAGGCAAACAGCAGGTCCTGCAGTTCTTCCTGGGTGGGCTGCTTGACGGTCACGACCTTGAGGTCGGCCAGTTGCAGCTCATGGTTGTCGGCGGTCTGCAGCAGCATGCCCGAACCCACGCGCTTGGTCTCGATCACGTTGCGCACCTGGTTGTAGTCGGCGGGCAGCGCGATCTTCATCAGGCGCACGTTGGCCTTGGACTTGAACACTTCCAGTGCTTCGGGCGTGAAGTCGGGGGCCATCAGCACTTCGGTGAACTGCTTGGCGACGGCCTGGGCCGCGGCCAGATCGACCGTGCGGTTGAAGGCAATGATGCCGCCAAAGGCGCTGGTCGGGTCGGTCTGGAAGGCCTTGGCATAGGCGTCATGCGCATTGCCGGCAACGGCCACGCCGCAGGGGTTGGCGTGCTTGACGATCACGCAGGCCGGGGCCTCGAAGCTCTTGACGCATTCCCAGGCGGCGTCGGCGTCGGCAATGTTGTTGTACGACAGCTCCTTGCCCTGCAGCTGCACGCCCGTGGCCAGCGAGCCGGCAGCGGGTGCGAGATCGCGGTACCAGGCGGCCTGCTGGTGGCTGTTTTCACCGTAGCGCAGGTCCTGCACCTTGATGAACTGGCTGTTGGCCTGGCCGGGGAAGGCCGCGCGTTCGGGCACGTATTCTTCCGACAGCTTTTCTTCTTCGAAGCTCACGCTCGACAGGTAGTCGCTGATCGCGCCGTCGTACTGGGCAATGCGGTTGAATGCCGCGACCGACAGCTCGAAGCGCAGCTTGTGCGACAGCTTGCCACCGGCCTGCAGCTCGGCCAGCACGGCCGGGTATTGCGAGGCATCGGTCAGCACGCCGACATCGGCCCAGTTCTTCGCGGCGGAACGCACCATGGCCGGGCCACCGATGTCGATGTTCTCGATCGCGTCGGCCAGCGTGCAGCCGGGCTTGGCGACGGTGGCTTCAAACGGGTAGAGGTTCACGACCAGCAGGTCGATGGTGTCAATACCGTGTTCCTTGAGCGCCGCCATGTGGGCGGGCACATCGCGGCGCGCAAGCAGGCCGCCGTGGACCTTGGGGTGCAGGGTCTTGACGCGGCCGTCGAGCATTTCCGGGAACGCGGTGACTTCGGCCACTTCGGTCACGGGCAGGCCCTTGTCGGCCAGCAGCTTGGCGGTGCCGCCGGTCGACAGCAGGCGCACACCCATGGCGTGCAGCGCCTGGGCGAATTCAACGATGCCGGTCTTGTCGGAGACGGAAAGAAGTGCGGTGAGGGACATGGTGGAATATTTTTAAAAGGAAACGGGGGAAGGCGCGCAGGCCGCCTTCAAAAGGGGTGCGCGGCTCAGAGCAGCTGGTGCTCGACGAGTTTCTTGCGCAGCGTGTTGCGGTTCAGGCCCAGCCATTCGGCGGCCCGCGACTGGTTGTGGTCGGCCTGGTGCATCACCACTTCGAGCAGCGGCTTCTCGACGACGCGCAACAGCATGTCATACATGCCGTTGGGAGCTTCGCCGTCCAGGTCGCGAAAATAGCTCTCGAGGCTGTCGCGCACGGTTTGTTCGATATTCTGGTTGCTCATGCAGTCTGTCCTGCGGATTCTTCTAGAAGCTGGGCCGGGTCGGACGCAGCCGCCACCGGCAGCCGGTCCATCTGCGTGGCCAGCTGCTCCAGGTAGTCGGCCACGGCCTGCCACTGCACGCCGCAGTCTTCGATGGTGTTGATATGTTGGCGCAAGGCCTCCCCCCCGGGCAGGCTGCGCAGATACCAGGCAATGTGCTTGCGCGCGCTGCGCACGCCCGTGCCTTCGCCGTAGAGGCTGTAGTGGTCCTGCAGATGGTCAAGCAGCAGGCGGCGCAGCTCGGCCACCAGCGGCGGCGCCATGTGCTCGCCGGTTGCCAGGAAATGGCCGATCTCGCGGAAGATCCAGGGCCGGCCCTGGGCCGCGCGGCCGACCATGATCGCGTCGGCGCCGGTATAGGCCAGCACATCGCGCGCCTTTTCCGGCGAGGTGATGTCGCCGTTGGCGACCACCGGCACGCGCACCGCGGCCTTGACCGCGGCAATCGTGTCGTACTCGGCAAAGCCCTTGTAGCCCTGCTCGCGCGTGCGTCCGTGCACCGTGAGCATCTGAATGCCCACGCCTTCGAACGCGCGCGCCAGCACTTCGGCATTCCTGTGGTCGTCGCTCCAGCCGGTGCGCATTTTCAGCGTCACCGGAACGTTGGCCGGGGCGCAGGCCTCGACCACGGCCTGGGCGATCTCGACGGCCAGCTTCTCGTTTTGCATCAACGCCGAGCCGGCCCACTTGTTGCAGACCTTCTTGGCCGGGCAGCCCATGTTGATGTCGATGATCTGCGCGCCGCGGTCGACGTTGTAGCGCGCCGCGTCGGCCATCATTTCGGCATCGGTGCCGGCGATCTGCACCGCGATCGGCCCGGGCTCGCCTTCGTGGTTGGCGCGGCGCGAAGTCTTGAGGCTGTTCCACAGGTCCTTGCGCGAGGTGACCATCTCGCTGACCGCATAGCCCGCGCCCAGCGCCTTGCACAGCTGGCGGAAAGGCCGGTCCGTCACCCCGGCCATGGGGGCGACAAACAGGCGGTTTTCCAGCGGAATGTGACCAATGCGCAGCGCAGCCATTGAAGGTGTGGAGTGGGGAAAGGGAGGAGGGAAAAAGAGGCGAGATTGTATCTGCTTAATTTTTCAGCACCAAGAACACGGACTAAAGCCACCAGGACCGCATCAACTACCCCGAGCCACTTGCCAGGCGCCGCCGACGCCCGGCACCGGCGGATCAAGCCCGGGCCATGCACTGTAGGAGGAGGCGCCGACTTCAGCGCACCCGCAGCCCGGGCCCAGGGCCCCGTGGACACATGCCCCATAATCTTGCAAGGGTAAATGTAAGTAACTGAAAGAGGCTGCCGTGAGTACAAGCTATAACAATTTTTCGCATCTGTTGCAGAGCGATTCGTCGGCAGTTTTGGACGGATGGTTGTCGGCCGCAGGGGGGGCAAACGCCTCGCCCAAGGCGCGCAATGAAGCCAGCGCCATTTTGGCCACGCTGCTGCCGGCCATGCAATCGAACCAGGCGCACGGCTCGGGCACTGCCGCCTGGCAGCCGGTCAAGGCGGCACTGGAAGAACTGTCGGCTTCGCGTGCCGCCCAGGGCACCACGGCCGGAAGCACCAGCGCCTTTGTCCTGGCGTTGAAGCAAGCAATTTTTTCCGGGCTGCAAAAGCAGTTTCCCACCGACACCCAGGCCCTGGTGCAGGCGATTTCCGAACTTTCGGCCCTGGTCGACACCATGGCCCAATGGACCATTGACGCCTACCAGCGCACGCGCGAACAGCTCATCGCACGCCAGCAGGAAGAATTGCTCGAACTGTCGACGCCCGTGATCAAATTGTGGGACGGGGTGCTGGCCGTGCCGATGATAGGCACGCTGGACTCGAACCGCACGCAGCTGGTGATGGAAGCCCTGCTGCAGCGCATTGTGGACACCGAATCGACGTTGGCCATCATCGACATCACCGGCGTGCCCACCGTCGACACCCTGGTGGCCCAGCATCTGCTCAAGACCGTCACGGCCATTCGCCTGATGGGTGCGGATTGCATCATCAGCGGCATCCGCCCGCAGATTGCCCAGACCATCGTCCACCTGGGTATCGACCTGCAATCCGTGACATCGAAGGCCACGCTGGCCGACGCGCTGGCGCTGGCGCTCAAACGCAACGGCTACACCTTCACCAAGACAAAGTAAGGTTGCCAGCGATGTACCGCATCCCAATTCTGCGCATGGGGCGATCCTTGCTCGTGACCATACAGATCGACATGGAAGACCAGACGGCGATGGCGCTGCAGGACGACCTGGCCGAGCAGATTTCCAGAACCGGCGCCAACGGCGTGCTGATCGACATCTCCGCGCTGGAGATCGTCGACTCCTTTGTCGGCCGCATGCTGGCCAGCATCTCGGGCATAGGGCGTATTCTCGACGCCACCACCGTCGTGGTCGGCATGCAGCCGGCCGTGGCCATCACCCTGGTGGAGCTGGGCTTGTCGCTCGAAGGCGTGAAGACCGCGCTCAACGTCAGCCGTGGCCTGGCCCTTCTTGAGGCGTCTGCCGAGGGAGAATCCCTTGTCGAATGACACCCAAGGTACAGAGCCGCTGCGCAACGAAGCCGACATCGTGACCTGCCGCCAGGCGGTGAGAAGGCTTACCGCCCAGCTGAAATTCTCCCTGGTCGATCAGACCAAGATGATCACCGCGGCCAGCGAGCTGTCGCGCAACACCGTCGTCTATGGCGGCGGCGGCGAGATGCAGTGGGAACTCATCACCGACATGCTCAAGCAGGGCCTGCGGCTGCGCTTCAAGGACCAGGGCCCGGGAATTGCCGACCTGGGCCTGGCGCTCAAGGATGGCTGGACCTCCGGCAAGGGAATGGGCCTGGGCCTTTCCGGCAGCAAGCGGCTGGTCCATGAATTCGAACTTGAATCGACCGTCGGCGTAGGCACCTGCGTCAGCGTGACCCGGTGGAAGTAGTTCAGGGCGCAAGCCATGTGGCGTTTCCGATAGACGACCCCAGCCGCGTGGGCGAGGCGCGTCGCCACGTTGCAGCCATATGCAGGGAACTGGAATTCGACGAGGTGACCAGCGGTCAGGCCGCGATCATCGTCAATGAACTGGGCAGCAATCTCTGCAAGCATGCGCGCAAGGGCCAGCTGTGGATTGCCGCGCGCCAGGGAAATGTCCCCGAGATAGAGATACTGTCGGTCGACGATGGCCCGGGGATAGGCAACCTGCCCCTGGCCATGCGCGACGGATTTTCCACCGCCGGCTCGCCGGGCACCGGCCTGGGCGCGGTGCAGAGGCTGGCCACGGATTTCGATATCCATTCGGAAGCTGACAAGGGAACGGTTATCCTGGCGCGCTTGAGAAAAGGACCGCACACCGGGCGTGCCTTCAAATGGGGCGTGGTCGCATTGCCCGCGCCGGGTCAATCGGTGTGCGGAGACAGCTGGGGCATTGCGCTGGAAGGCAGCCGTGCGGCGCTGCTGGTGGCCGACGGACTGGGCCATGGCGAACACGCGGCGCAGGCCTCGCTGGCCGCGGTCGATGTGTTTGCGCGCCAGCCGTTTGCCGACATGAAGAGCGCGCTGGAAGACTCCCATGCCATCTTGCGCATGACGCGCGGCGCGGCCGTGACGCGCGCGCATCTGGACGCGCAGGAAAACGCGCTGCTGGTCGCGGGCGCGGGAAACGTCGCGATCCGTGTCGTCAGCGGCGTCTTCAATCGCTCGGTGCTGGTCCAGAATGGCACCGTGGGCGTGCAGATGCGGCGGGTGGAAGAAACAAGAATGGACTGGCCGGCCCATGCCCTGGTGGTCTGTCACAGCGACGGCCTGCAATCGCGCTGGCCGCCGGAAGCCATCACGGCACTGATCGGACGAGACCCGACATTGGCGGCGGCGGTATTGGTCCGCGACTACGGTCGCGGGCGCGACGATGTGACTGTTCTGGTGATGCGTCGAGACGATTAGGAACCCCCAATGAATGACGTGACCGGACTTGATGCCCACAGCGCCCAGCGCGAAGACCTGGAGCGTGCGCTGGCCAGCGCCGAATCGGAAGTGGCATCGCTGCGCTCCGAACTGGAGGAAACCAACCGCGGCGTGCTGGCGCTGTATGCCGAGCTCGACTCCCAGGCGGATCATCTGCGCCAGGCAACCGAGCTCAAGAGCCGTTTCCTGGCCTACATGAGCCATGAGTTCAGAACGCCGATTGGCGCGATCCAGAGCATCGCGCGCATTCTCCAGGACCGTGTCGACGGTCCTCTGACGGACGAGCAGGCCAAGCAGGTGGGCTTCATCCAGAGCACCTCCGCGGAGTTTGCGGACATGGTCAACGACCTGCTCGACCTGGCCAAGGTCGAGGCCGGGCGCATCGAGGTGTCTCCCGCCTGGTTCGAGATGGTGGACGTGTTTGCGGCGCTGCGCGGCATGTTCAAGCCCATCGCGGTCAATTCCGACGTCACCTTGATCTTTGAAGAACCGGTGGACGTTCCCAAGCTGTTTTCGGACGATCGCAAGCTGGCGCAGATTCTGCGCAACTTCATCAGCAATGCCTTGAAGTTCACGCTGCGCGGCGAGATCCGCGTCAGCGTCAAGCGCTTCTCGGAGGACGCCGTGCAATTCGCGGTTTCCGACACCGGCATTGGCATTGCCCCGGAATTCCATCACGCCATTTTCCAGGACTACACGCAGATCGACTCGCCCATTCAGAAGCGCCTGCGCGGCACCGGTCTGGGCCTGTCGCTGAGCAAGCGCCTGGCGCAGTTGCTGGGCGGCGACGTGGCCGTCGAAAGCGAATCCCACAAGGGGTCGACGTTCTATGTCACCATCCCCATCCGGGTGGCCCTTAAAACCGCCTCACCTGCGGATCCACGCACTTCCTCCTGAACACCATGCCGCCTACTTCTGCCAGGCTCAATGTCAGCATCGACCGATCGCTCCATACGGTGCTGGTCGTTGACGACAATCCCGTCACTTGCTACGCGACTTCCCGTTCGTTGCGAGCGGCAGGATTTCGCACATTGGAAGCCGGCACGGGACAAAGCGCGCTCGACCTGTCGCTGGGCGAAATCTCGGCCGTCGTGCTTGACGTGCATCTGCCGGATATCGGCGGCTTCGAAGTCTGCCGCCGCATCCGCGAGCGCACCGCCACCCGTTCGCTGCCCATCGTGCACCTGTCGGCGGCCTTTGTCGCCGACACCGACAAGGTGGCAGGCCTGGATGCGGGTGCCGACGCCTATCTGACCCACCCGGCCGAGCCGGCGATGCTGGTCGCGACCATCCAGGCGCTGGTGCGCGCCCGGCTGGCCGAGCAGCGCGTGCATCAGAGCGAGGAAAAATTCCGCTCCATCTACGAACAGGCGCAAAGCGGCATTGCCTTGATTGACGATGACGGCCGCTTTGTCGACGCCAATCCCGCGATGCTCGAGATGATGGGGCGCAGCGCCGAGGAAGTGCTTGGCCGCCTGCTGGTGGATTTCTCCGCGCCCGGCCATGAGGCGCATATCCAGAACATCAGCGCGGCCCAGAACGCCCAGTCCCTGTGGCGCGACGAGGTGGTGTTCCTGGACGCCGGCGGCAAGCTGCTGCACCTCGAATGGAGCATGGCGCCCAGCGTGGGGCGCGAGCTGCGCGTTGCCGCGGTGTCGAATGTCTCGGATCGCATTCAGCTGGAGCAGGAGCGCGAGCTGCTGCTCGAAAGAGAACAGGCCGCGCGCGCCGCCGCCGAACGCTACAGCCGCTCCAAGGACGACTTCGTTGCCGTGCTGTCGCATGAGCTCAGAAACCCGCTCAGCGCCATCATGATGAACGTGCACCAGCTGCTGCTGCGTTCGCCGCCAGCCGAATTCGCCAAGAACCTGGACGCGATCAAGCGCAATGCCAGCACCCAGGCGCGCATCATCAGCGACATCCTCGACGTCTCGCGCATCAACTCCGGCAAGCTGGCGCTGGAGCGCGAATGGATAGAGCCGGGGGCGCTGATTTCGTCCTCGCTGGATTCGCTCAAGGCGCTGATGGACGCCAAGCAGCTCAAGCTCACTCTCGACATGGAGACCGGCGGCATCAAGGCCTTCCTGGACCCGGCCCGGTTCCAGCAGATCTTCTGGAACATCCTGAACAACGCCATCAAGTTTTCGCTTGAAGGCGGCGCGTTGGAAGTGACGCTGACGACACGCGACGACCAGCTGGTGCTGGCGGTGCGCGATCACGGCAAAGGCATAGAGGCGCACTTTCTCGACCGCATCTTTGAAAAATTCACCCAGGCAGCAACGCCGGGAAGCCGGTCCGCCGGCGGCCTGGGACTGGGCCTGTCCATCGTCAAGCACCTGGTTGACCTGCATTCCGGCGAAGTCTCGATCACCAGCCCCGGCCTGGGACTGGGCACCACGGTGCGCATCATGCTGCCCCAGGGCGTGACGGCCGAGGGCCAGGCCACCAGCCAGGATTCCGGCTGGAGCAGCAACGGCATGCAGGAGCTGCAAGGCATCCGCATTCTCGTGGTCGAGGACGACCAGGAGGCGGCCGACCTGCTGGTGCTGATACTGCAGGAGCGCGGCGCCACGGTTTCCATGGCCGGCGACTACGAAGCCGCCGTGGCTGCGCTCAGCACCCAAACCCCCGACATGCTGGTCAGCGACATCGGGCTGCCGGGCAAGGACGGCTACGATCTGATCCGCCATGTGCGCGCCTCGCAAGGCACCTGCGCGGGCATACCGGCGATTGCGCTGACCGCTTTCGGGCGGGAAGCCGACAGGCAGCTGGCAATGGACGCGGGATTCAACTTTCACCTGGCAAAGCCGCTGCAGCCGCAAAAGCTGCTGGATGCAATCAAGTGCCTGATCGCCAAGGCAAGGCACCCGGCCCAGTCCTGAAGGAAATGCGGCCTAGGCGGCGCGCGCCGGCAAGGTGGCTTCCAGGCGGCGCAACGCGGCGTCGAGCTCTTCGGGTTCTATGGTCTTGAGCAAGGCGCGCACATTGGGGCCTATCGCTCCCAGCCCATGCGAGAGCTCATAGCCGGAAAACAGCAGCACGCACCGGTTGGGGTCGGTTTCCAGCCAGCGCTTGGCCAGATCTATGCCCAAGATTCCGGGCAGGCTGACGTCGGTCACCAGCACGTCAAAACGCGCGCAATCGGGCAGCGCCAGCGCGGCTTCCGCATGCGGCACCGAGACGATCTCGCGGTGGCCGGCTTCCATCACCGCTGCCACGCCCTCGCGCACATCCGCGTCGTCTTCTACGTATAGATAGGAAATCATTTTCTCGCGGCTCGGTGGCGGAGAAATTGCGCCGCCGAAGTCGCAAAGTCTGGATGTCTGTCTTCTACAAGGGAGTCTGGGCGCGGCGCCCGGCAAGCCGGCTAACGCGCCGCCCGCAGGATACCACGCAGCCCCGTGCCGGCCATGCAGCGCCTCCCGGGCGCTCAGCGCGGGGCAAAGGCCCACCAGGTGTCGGGCACGGCGCGCAAGCCCTGGCGGCCCATCAGGGCGCGCAGCCAGGG
>JBBKVU010000622.1:0-3125 GCA_037968595.1 Comamonas sp. | reverse complement strand
GCTGTGGGGCATAGTCACCAACAAATCCTCACGCTTTACCGACCCGCTGACCACCGCGCGCGCGCCGCTGAACAAGGGCATGGCGCGGGTCAGCGGGTCGGTAAAGCGTGAGGATTTGTTGGTGACTATGCCCCACAGCAGGCCGCGCGCCTCGATGTCGGCCAGCAGCTGGGCGACGCCGTCAAAGGCATAGGTTGTCTGGGTCATGCGCGCTTCGTAGTTGCGAAAGAACTCTTCGCGCAGCGTCTCGTAGTCGGAGGCCTCGGGCGTGATGCCAAAGGCCACGCCCAACATGCCGCGTGCGCCCGCACCGGCCATGGGACGGTAGTTTTCCGCGGGCAACGAAGGCAGGCCGCGCTCGGTGCGCATCTGGTCGGCGGCGGCGCCCAGGTCGGGGGCGCTGTCGATCAGCGTGCCGTCGAGGTCGAACAAGACGGCTTGTATTCCCTTGAATGCCATGCTCATTGCGCTGGCCTTTGCGTGGCGATCATGTAGTTGACGCTGGTGTTGGCGCTGAGCCAATAGCGGCCGGTGATCGGGTTGTGCTGCAGACCCTTGGCGTGCAGCACGTTGAGCCCGGCGCTGCGGCAAAAGCCGGCCAGTTCGCTGGGTTTGATCATTTTTGCGTATTCGTGCGTACCACGTGGCAGCAGGTTGAGCAAGTATTCGGCTGCAACAATTGCTTGCGCAAAAGATTGAACGTTTCTATTCAAGGTGGAAAAAAAGACCCATCCACCGGGTTTTACGAGGTCTGCGCAGGCCCTTACGACCGATTCCGGGTCAGGAACATGCTCCAGCATCTCCATGCAGGTGACCACATCGAAGCTCGCGGGCTGGCGTTCGGCCAGGGCTTCGACAGCCACTTCCTCGTAGCGTATGCGCGGCGTTTCGGCTTCGAGCGCGTGCAGTTGCGCCACGCGCAGCGACTTTGTTGCCAGGTCGATGCCGGTCACGACAGCGCCTTTGCGCGCCATCGAATCGGCCAGAATGCCGCCGCCGCAGCCCACATCAAGCACATCGCGGTCATGCAGCGGGGCAATGCCGTTGATCCATTCCAGGCGCAGCGGGTTGATCTGGTGCAGCGGCTTGAATTCGCTTTCGGTGTCCCACCAGTGGTGGGCCAGATCGGAGAACTTGGCCAATTCGGCCGGGTCGACGTTGATGGCGTCTTGCATCGGTTCAATTCCTTCACGCTGCATTGTTCAAGGGCATAAACAATACCGCACCCTTGCTCACTTGGCGTCGCCGGCCGGGAGGCAAGGCCCCCCCAAGGTCGCGGCGACCATAAAAAAAGCCCCGTCTCCGGGGCTTTTTCAGGGTAATCCGGAGATTACTGGGCGGCGCGGGTGCCCACCACTTCGATTTCCACGCGACGGTTCTTCGCGCGGCCTTCGGCGGTCTTGTTGTCGGCTACAGGTTGCTTTTCGCCCTTGCCTTCAGTGTAGACGCGGTTCTTTTCGATGCCCTTGGAAACCAGGTAGGTCTTCACGGCTTCGGAACGACGCACGGACAGCTTCTGGTTGTAAGCATCGGAGCCAACGGAGTCGGTGTGACCCACGGCAATGATGACTTCCAGGTTCACGCCCTTGACCTTGGAGATCAGGTCGTCAAGCTTTTCCTTGCCAGCTGGCTTCAGAACGGACTTGTCGAAGTCGAAGAACGCGTCAGCTGCGTAGGTGACCTTGGTCGCAACTGCGGGAGCAGGTGCGGGTGCTGGTGCCGGTGCGGGAGCGACCACTGCAGGAGCGGGAGCAACAGCCACGGGTGCGGGCTTCAGAGCACCGTCGCAATCAGCAGCAGCCGTTGCAGGTGTCCAGTTGGCATCGCGCCAGCACAGTTCGTTCGTGCCATTCTTCCAGACCAGCTCGCTGGTACCGTTTTGCCAGTTGTCGATCACATTACCGCCATTGGCAGCCTTGACTTGAGCGCCAGCAGCCGTAGCCAGTGCGGCGCAGGCAAACAACATTGCAACTTTGTTCAGTTTCTTCATGGTTCTCCTCTTGGGGAAAAAGCCGCAGCCGCGCTGCGTATTTGTGGACGTCATTAGTGGCCATCACCAAGAACGTTGGAAATGATTGTGCCATACGTAACATGCGAATGACCCGGGCTCGGCGGTGGGGTCGGTGCGACAAAAGCGTAATTCACGGGATATGTTGCGCAGCAACTACAGCCCAATGACTCTAAAATGAGCCTCCCTTGCCGTCAAAGTCGCAGTCCATGACCCAGTTTGCCAAAGAAACTCTGCCCATCAGCCTTGAAGAGGAGATGCGTCGCAGTTATCTCGATTACGCCATGAGCGTGATCGTGGGCCGCGCGCTGCCCGATGCACGCGATGGCCTCAAGCCGGTTCACCGCCGTGTTCTCTATGCCATGCATGAGCTGAACAACGACTGGAACCGCCCCTACAAGAAATCCGCGCGTATCGTCGGTGACGTGATTGGTAAATACCACCCGCACGGCGACTCCGCCGTGTACGACACCATCGTGCGCATGGCCCAGGACTTCTCCCTGCGCCACATGCTGGTCGATGGCCAGGGCAACTTCGGCTCCGTCGACGGCGACAGCGCCGCGGCGATGCGCTACACCGAAATCCGCCTGGCCAAGATCGCGCATGAAATGATTGCCGACATCGACAAGGAAACCGTCGATTTCGGGCCCAACTACGACGGCAGCGAACGCGAGCCGCTGGTCATGCCCAGCCGCCTGCCCAACCTGCTGGTCAACGGCTCCTCCGGCATTGCCGTGGGCATGGCCACCAACATTCCGCCGCACAACCTCAACGAAGTCGTCGACGCCTGCCTGCACCTGCTGCAAAGCCCCGAAGCGACGATCGATGAACTGATGGAAATCGTACCCGCGCCCGACTTCCCCACGGCCGGCATCATCTACGGCATCAACGGCGTCAAGGACGGCTACCGCACCGGCCGCGGCCGCGTCGTGATGCGCGCCAAGTGCCACTTCGAGGACATCGACCGCGGCCAGCGCCAGGCGATCATCGTCGACGAACTGCCCTACCAGGTCAACAAGAAGACGCTGCAGGAGCGCATGGCCGAGCTGGTGCACGAGAAGAAGATCGAAGGCATCAGCCACATCCAGGACGAGTCCGACAAGTCGGGCATGCGCCT
>JBBKVU010000621.1:0-2742 GCA_037968595.1 Comamonas sp. | reverse complement strand
CTTACCTGCGCGCGCTGGCCGATGACGCCGTGGTGGTGGCCGACGGCCACGCGCTGGTGGTGCGCAACGGCCAGGCCAGCGACCCGGTCACGGGCGCGGCCACGCCGCTGCCCGAAGGCGCCGAAGACGTCATGAACAACAACCGGCTGCGCGGCGAAATTTCCGCCGCGCTGGCCGCGCTCAATCTTTTTGCTCCCGACACCGCGCTGCGCCGCGAAGCCGCGCAGGCCATGCTCAAGCAGTCGTCGCCCGCGGCGCTTCCGCTGCTTGAACGCGCGCTGGCCCAGGAGAAAGACAATGCCGTGCGCCAGTCGCTGGAGCTTGCGCGCTCGGCCGCGCTGCTGGGCAGCGACAACCTGGACCAGCGCCGCGAAGCCGCCGGGTCGCTGGGCGAAAGCGGCTCGCCCCAGGCCCGCCTGCTGCTGCAGACGCGGCTGGCCGAGGAAAGCGACGAGAAGGTGAAAGCCCAACTGCGGCGCTCGCTGGCCCAGGTCGACGACCGCCTGGCCTGGGGCGAGCGCCTGGGCGTGGTGTTCACCGGCATCAGCCTGGGCTCCATCCTGCTGCTGGTCGCGCTGGGCCTGGCGATCACCTACGGCCTGATGGGCGTGATCAACATGGCGCATGGCGAGCTGATGATGATCGGCGCCTACGCGACCTATATGGTGCAGAACCTGTTCCAGACTTATTTTCCCGGTGCCTTCGACTGGTATCTGCTGGCCGCCGTGCCGCTGTCCTTCCTTGCCGCGGCCGCGGTGGGCGCGCTGATGGAGCGCACGGTGCTGCGCTTTCTCTACGGCCGTCCGCTGGAAACCCTGCTTGCCACCTGGGGCATCAGCCTGGTGCTGATGCAGACCGTGCGCAGCTTGTTTGGCGCGCAGAACGTGGGCGTGGAAAACCCGGTCTGGATGAGCGGCGGCTGGCAGCTGTTGCCCAATCTGACGCTGCCGCTCAACCGCCTGGTGATCATTGTCTTCGCGGCCGCGGTGCTGCTGGCCATGGCCTGGACCATCAGCCGCACGCGCCTCGGACTGTTCGTGCGCGGCGTCACGCAGAACCGCGCCATGGCCGCCTGCATGGGCGTGAACACGGCGCGCGTCGACACCATGGCCTTTGCGCTGGGCTCGGGCGTCGCGGGCCTGGCGGGCTGCGCGCTGAGCCAAGTGGGCAATGTGGGCCCCGATCTGGGACAGAGCTACATCGTCGATGCCTTCATGGTCGTGGTGCTGGGCGGCGTGGGCCAGTTGCTGGGCACGGTCTATGCGGCGCTGGGCCTAGGCATCCTGGGCAAGTTTCTCGAAGGCTGGACCGGAGCGGTGCTGGCCAAGATCGCGGTGCTGGTGTTCATCATCATCTTCATCCAGAAGCGCCCCCAAGGCATCTTCGCCATGAAAGGCCGCAGCGCGGAGGCATGACATGCAGCTCAATACTTCTTCCCCTTCTCTTGTGCTGCCCGGCCCCAAGCCCCTGCTCACCCGCACCGGCTGGTCGGTGTTTCTTGCCGCGCTGGTGGTCATCTGCGCCGTCGCGCCGCTGC
The DNA here is from genome assembly GCA_037968595.1 of Comamonas sp. Classification (GTDB taxonomy): domain Bacteria; phylum Pseudomonadota; class Gammaproteobacteria; order Burkholderiales; family Burkholderiaceae_C; genus Comamonas. The sequence continues at coordinate 1,205 of JBBKVU010000621.1, read as the reverse complement.
TCAATCTGTGGGTGCCCGCGGGCAGCGCCTTCCATATGTCCGACTACGCGGTCTCGCTGGTCGGCAAGATCATGTGCTACGCGATCTGCGCCCTGGCCATGGACCTGATCTGGGGCTACGCGGGCATTCTGAGCCTGGGCCATGGTCTGTTCTTCGCGCTCGGCGGCTATGTGATGGGCATGTACCTGATGCGCCAGATCGGCGCCGACGGCAACTCGGGCAGCGCCTTGCCCGACTTCATGGTGTTCCTGGACTGGAAGGAACTGCCCTGGCACTGGCAGCTCAGCGACAGCTTTGTCGCCACACTGTTCCTGGTGGTTGCCGTGCCCGGTCTGGTGGCCTTCGTGTTCGGCTACTTTGCCTTCCGTTCGCGCATCAAGGGCGTGTACTTCTCGATCATCACCCAGGCACTGACCTATGCGGCGATGCTGCTGTTCTTCCGCAACGAGACCGGCCTGGGTGGCAACAACGGCTTCACCGATTTCAAGCGCATCCTGGGCGTGGCGATCGCGACACCCGAAATGCGCATGTTCCTGTTCGTGCTCACGGGTTGCATGCTGCTGGCCTGCTATCTGTTTGCGCGCTGGCTGGTGCAAAGCAAGTTCGGCCGCGTGCTGCAGGCGATCCGCGATGCCGAGACGCGCGTGATGTTCTCGGGCTATTCGCCGCTGCCCTACAAGCTCACGATCTGGTGCATCAGCGCCATGATGTGCGGCATCGCGGGCGCGCTCTACGTGCCGCAGGTAGGCATCATCAACCCCGGAGAGATGAGCGCGGCCAACTCCATCGAGATGGCGGTCTGGGCGGCTGTCGGCGGGCGCGCCAGCCTGATCGGGCCGATTGTCGGAGCGTTCATCGTCAATGGCGCCAAGAGCTGGCTCACCGTCAGCGCGCCCGAGTTCTGGCTTTATTTCCTGGGCGCGCTGTTCATTGCCGTGACGCTGTTCCTGCCCCAGGGCGTGGTGGGACTGGTGCGGCAATTGCGAATGGGGCGCCGCGCCAAGCCCGAAGAAGGAGGTGGGCAATGACCCCCGATCAAATGGAAGCCGGCGCCGAGCGCCTCGAAGCCCTGGCCCGGCGCCGCGCGGTGCCTGTGCGATAGCGCCGCATCAAGGTCAGTGGCAACAACAACACGGCCAGCAGCGGCGTCACCAGGACGAGCGCGAGCAGGAGAAGCGGCACGCCAGCTAGCGTACGCCCAGTCC
>JBBKVU010000620.1:0-4051 GCA_037968595.1 Comamonas sp. | reverse complement strand
GCGCAGCACCTGGAACAGCAGGGCCTGCACGCCGGGGCGCAGGCGCTGGGGCACGGCCGCGAGCGCCTGGGTACCCGACTGGCCCGCCAGAATGGCCTGCAGGGCCTGGGCGACTTCAGCCAGTTGCTGCGACAGCGCAGGCGCCGCGCCGCCCGCGGTCTGTGCCGGCTCTCGGGAAGAAGGAGGGAATATACGACTCATGCGGCGGTGTCTGGTAGCTGCGACCCGAGGGCCGGTTGTAGCGGGCGGGCCGCGCGGAATCCGAAGAACCACGCCAGCACGCGCGCCGGAAATTGGGCAATGGCCGCGTTGTACTGCGCCACTGCGGTGTTGAACTGGTCGGCTGCCAGTCCGGTCTGTGCCTGCTGCTGTTGCCAGCGCAGACGCCATGCGAGGTCATCGGGTGCCCCCGGCAGGTTCTTCAAGGCTTGCCAGGCCGCGAACTGCGCATCGTGGGCCTGCTCCAGCGCCTGCATGGACTGCGCATGCAAGGGCCGCGCACGCGCCCCGGCCAGCGCCGCCCCCATCGCGGCCAGGCTTTGCTGCCAGGCCGCATGGGCCAGACGCTGCGCGCCTTCGGGATCGTCGACATTGGCCTGCGCCGCGCTCCATTCGCTCAGCAGCCCCTGAGTCTGCAGGAAATAGCTGTCCAGCGCGCCAAAGGCCTGAACGCAGGCCGAGCGCAAACGCATCACCCGGTTGTAGGCACCCACGGCCCAGAAGACCAGCACGGCCAGGACAATCCAGTCCAGGGAGATAGACCACATGCACAGGGACCGGCCCACTTCGCTTATCGCGTGCCGGTTCGATGAAAAACCCAATGAAAACGCCCCCGTCCACCATCAGCGGTACGGGGGCGCGGCTCAAATCCAAGTGAACTGCCCATGCGGCCTGAGCCGCATGGGAGTGTCGCTTAGTCTACCGAAGGATCGCTGACCGACACGGTGTCGGCACCTTCTTCGATGATGCCAGCCAACTCGGCCGCTTCGGCTTCGGCAATGGCGCGACGCTCGGCGTCGTCCATCATGTCCTTGGCCTTGCGTGCCTGGTGGTAGGCCAGACCCGTACCAGCGGGAATCAGGCGGCCGACGATCACGTTTTCCTTCAGACCGCGCAGCTCGTCGCGCTTGCCCATGATGGCAGCTTCGGTGAGCACGCGGGTGGTTTCCTGGAAGGAAGCCGCGGAGATGAACGAATCGGTCGACAGCGAAGCCTTGGTAATACCCAGCAGCACGTTGGAGTACGTCGCGGGGATCTTGCCTTCGGCCAGCAGCTTCTCGTTGGTGTTGAGGATTTCCGAGCGCTCGATCTGCTCGCCGGCAATGTAGGTCGACTCACCGGGGTTCTCGACCACAACACGGCGCAGCATCTGACGAACAATCACTTCAATGTGCTTGTCGTTGATCTTCACGCCTTGCAAGCGGTAAACGTCCTGGACTTCGTCCACGATGTAGCGCGACAGCTCTTCGATGCCCAGCAGGCGCAGAATGTCTTGCGGGTCGGCCGGGCCGTCCACGATCAATTCGCCCTTGTTCACCACCTGGCCTTCGTGGACCAGAATGTTGCGTTCCTTGGGAACCAGCTCTTCGGAGACCTTGCCTTCCAGATCGGTGATCTGCAGGCGGACCTTGCCCTTGGTTTCCTTGCCGAACGACACCGTGCCGGTCATCTCGGCCAGCGTGCCCTTGTCCTTTGGCGTACGGGCTTCGAACAGCTCGGCCACACGCGGCAGACCGCCGGTAATGTCGCGCGTCTTCTGGCCTTCGACCGGGATACGGGCCAGCACTTCGCCGGGGCCCACTTCCTGACCGTCACGCACCTGGATCAGCGCGCCCACCTGGAAGCCGATGGTCACCGAGTGATCGGTGCCAGGGATCTTGACTTCCTGGTTGCTGGCATCGATCAGCTTGACCTGGGGACGAATCACCTTGGTCGAACCGCGACGCTTGGGATCGATCACCACCAGCGTGGACAGACCGGTCACTTCGTCGAGCTGCTTGGCAACCGTCAGGCCTTCTTCCACATTCTCGAAACGCACGCTGCCGGCGTATTCGGTAATGATGGGGCGGGTCAGAGGATCCCAGTTCGCCAGGATCGTGCCGGCCTTGATTGCCTGGTCGGCCTTGATCGTCAGGATGGCACCGTAAGGCACCTTGTGACGCTCGCGCTCGCGGCCGTGCTCGTCCTGGATGACGATTTCGCCGGAACGCGAAATCACCACCAGCTCGCCACGGGTGTTGGTCACATAGCGCATGGTCGGGTTGAAACCGATCAGGCCGTTGGACTTGGCTTCGACGCTCGAGGCAATTGCCGCACGCGAAGCCGCACCACCGATGTGGAAGGTACGCATGGTCAGCTGCGTGCCGGGTTCGCCGATGGACTGGGCAGCGATCACACCGACGGCTTCGCCGAGGTTGATCTGGCCGCCACGGCCCAAATCGCGGCCGTAGCAGCTGGCGCACAGACCGTAGCGCGTTTCGCAGGTCAGGGCCGTGCGGACCTTCACTTCGTCGACGCCGGCGGCTTCCATGCCTTCGATGATGTCTTCGTCCAGCAGCGTGCCGGCCGTGACCACGAGGGCGCGGGTTTCGGGGCTCAGCACATCTTCGGCCACGGTGCGGCCGAGGATACGGTCGCGCAGCGATTCGATGACTTCACCGCCTTCGACAATGGCGCGCATCAGCGTGCCGTTGGTCGTGCCGCAATCCTGCTCGGTGACCACCAGATCCTGGGTCACGTCGACCAGACGACGCGTGAGGTAACCCGAGTTGGCCGTCTTCAGCGCCGTATCCGCGAGACCCTTACGGGCACCGTGGGTGGAGATGAAGTACTGCAACACGTTGAGGCCTTCGCGGAAGTTCGCGGTGATAGGCGTCTCAATGATCGAGCCGTCAGGCTTGGCCATCAGGCCACGCATGCCGGCCAGCTGGCGAATCTGCGCTGCGGAACCGCGGGCGCCGGAGTCGGCCATCATGTAAATCGCGTTGAACGATTCCTGGTCGACTTCGTTGCCGTGGCGGTCGATGGTCTTTTCCTTGGCCAGCTGTTGCATCATGACCTTGGAGACTTCGTCACCGGCCTTGCCCCAGATGTCCACCACCTTGTTGTAGCGCTCGCCGGACGTCACCAGACCGGAGACGTACTGCTGCTGGATTTCCTTCACTTCGGCTTCGGCGCGACCGATGATCTCGGGCTTTTGCGGCGGCACCAGCATGTCGCCGATGGCGATGGAAATACCGGCGTGCGTCGACAGACGGAAACCGTTTTGCAGCAGCTTGTCGGCAAACACCACCGTCGCCTTCAGACCGCACTTGCGGAACGAGGTGTTGATGAGCTTGGAGATTTCCTTCTTCTTCAGCGCCTTGTTCATGTTGCTGAACGGCAGGCCCTTGGGAAGAATTTCCGACAGCAGCGCGCGGCCGACGGTGGTTTCCACGATCTTGGTTTCGGACTCGAATTCGCCCGTCGCCTTGTTCTTGGTCCACTCCGTCATGCGCACGTTGATCTTCGCCGCCAGTTCAACCTGGTCGGAGTCGAGCGCGCGCTGCACTTCACCGACGTCGGAGAAGATCATGCCTTCGCCCTTGCCGTTGATGCGCTCGCGGGTTGCGTGGTACAGGCCCAGCACAACGTCCTGCGAAGGAACGATGGAAGGCTCGCCCGAGGCCGGGAACAGCACGTTGTTGGAGGCCAGCATCAGCGTGCGGGCTTCCATCTGTGCTTCCACCGACAGCGGGACGTGGACAGCCATCTGGTCACCGTCGAAGTCGGCGTTGAACGCCGCGCAGACGAGGGGGTGCAGCTGGATGGCCTTGCCTTCGATCAGGATGGGCTCAAAGGCCTGGATGCCCAGGCGGTGCAGCGTTGGCGCACGGTTGAGCATCACCGGGTGTTCCTTGATGACCTCTTCCAGGATGTCCCAGACCACGGGGGTGCCGGATTCGACTTCCTTCTTGGCGGCCTTGATCGTCGTCGCGATGCCCATGGCTTCGAGGCGCGAGAAGATGAAAGGCTTGAACAGCTCCAGAGCCATCAGCTTGGGCAGACCGCA
>JBBKVU010000619.1:0-8566 GCA_037968595.1 Comamonas sp. | reverse complement strand
CCACACAGGCTGCATGCGCATGGCTCAGGCTCCTAGGCTGGCGCGCAGCTCGGCCAGCACGGGCGCGACGGCCTGGGCATGCTGGTCGAGCAGGCGGCCGAAGCGTTTGCGCTGTGGCGCGGCGTGCGCCCCCAGGGCGCGCCCGTGCTGGCCGAGCTGCGCGCCAGCCTAGGAGCCTGAGCCATGCGCATGCAGCCTGTGTGGCGCTGGCTGGCTCTGCTGCTGTGCGCGGCGCTGCTGCTGGAGCTGTTCTTTGTCGGCCGCATCGCGGCCATGGCCGTGCTGGATCCGGCGTCCACTACCGTGCAGCGCTCCGAAGCCTGGCAGGCGCTGCGCAGCGGCGAGAACCGGCGCTGGCGCCACCAATGGGTGGACTACGCGCAGATTTCCGACCACCTCAAGCGCGCCGTGGTCGCCGCCGAAGACGACGGCTTTGTCGACCACAGCGGCGTCGAATGGGACGCAATAGAGAAAGCCTGGGAGCGCAATCAGCGCGCCGAGGAACGCGCCCAGGCCGCGGGCCGGGCGCCGACGAAGATCTATGGCGGCTCGACCATCACCCAGCAGCTGGCCAAGAACCTGCTGCTGTCGGGCGAACGCCAGTTCGCGCGCAAGGGCCAGGAGCTGGTGCTGGCCAAGCTGCTGGAACTGTTCCTGAGCAAGCAGCGCATTCTCGAGATCTATCTGAACCATGTCGAATGGGGCCCTGGCGTTTTTGGCGCCGAAGCCGCTGCCGGCTACTATTTCGGCAAGCCTGCGGCGCGCCTGAGCGCGGCCGAGGCCGCGCGACTGGCGGTGATGCTGCCCCAGCCCAAGCGCTTCGCGCTGCAACCCAAATCCAGCTATCTGGCCCAGCGCGCGCGCACCATCATGCGCCGCATGGGCCATACAGTATTACCATGACACCCCCTGAGCCGCTGTCGCCGGGTGGCCGGCCCCGACTTCCCCCTCGCAACCTTCGGTGGAGGGGGCGGCCCGCGCAGGGACGACACCATCGCTGCGGGACGGCCCTTGCTCGGTGTCCCCCTGCTGGAGCACGCCAGTATCCAAGAACATTGGGCCAAGCAAGCGCCATGAAACACTGAGAAGAAAATTGCATGCGCATTCTTGGAATTGACCCCGGCCTGCAGACCACGGGCTTTGGTGTGGTCGACGTGGACGGCCACCGCCTCACCTATGTGGCCAGCGGAACCATACGCACGACCGCGCTGGACCGGGGCGACCTGCCGGGCCGGCTCAAGCTGCTGTTTGACGGCATCACCGAGGTCGCACAGCGCTACCAACCCGACAGCTCGGCAGTGGAAATCGTGTTCGTCAACACCAATCCGCAATCGACGCTGCTGCTGGGCCAGGCGCGCGGCGCGGCGCTGGCGGCGCTGGTCACCAGCCTGCTGCCCGTGGCCGAATACACGGCCCTGCAGATGAAGAAAGCCGTTGCCGGCCACGGCCGCGCGGGCAAGGACCAGATCCAGGCCATGGTGCAGCGCCTGCTGCAACTGCCCGGTCTGCCCGGCCCCGACGCCGCCGACGCGCTGGGCATTGCCATCACCCACGCCCATGTGGGCGCGGCCATGGCGCGCATTGCCGAAGTCACTCCGCTGCAACGCCGCCAGCATGCGATGTACAAGGGCGGCCGGTCTTACTGAAGGCCCGCCCAGCCGCGCTCCGCCATTCGTGCTGCACCCACGCCCCCGTTCGTGGTGAGCCCGCTCCCCCATTCGTGGTGCGCCCGCTCCCCCGTTCGTGGTGAGCCTGTCGAACCATGAACGGCACCCACAGAAAAAAACCCGCCCCACTGTGCGCGGGACGGGTTTTTCGGACGGTTCAGCAGAAGATCAATTGCTCAGTATCAACTGCGCAATCACGCCCGTGGCAATGGCCACCAGCAGATAGTCTCCGCCGTTCTGCACCCAGTGATAACCGCGTGGCGGCGGGCTAAGGCGGTGACCGCGCCAGTCGTTGACGACATAGTGGCGCGTGCGGTACTGGGGCGGAATGCGCGAGCCGCGCACCCAGTTGTGCTGCGGACCTGCGCCATGGCGGCCGCCGTGCGCATGCGGCGGTGGGCCGGGGCGGCGGTCATTGCGATCGTAGCGGTCATGGCGGTCATGGCGATCGAATCGGTCGTGGCGGTCGGGGCCATGGCCTTGCGAATGGCCTGGAGGGCCGCGGCGGTTGTCAGGCTGAGCCTGGGCCAATGTGGCGCTCAGGCCCATGGTCAGGGCGACGGCTGTGGCCATGACGGAAGTGGTCCAACGGGTCATGATGATCCCCTTTCAAAAACGTGAAAAGCGCTGGCGAATCAATGCAGGACGATCTGCGCGATCAGCCCCGTGGCCGCGGCCACCAGCAGGTAGTCGGAGCCGACCTGCACCCAGTGCTGGCCGCGTCCCGGGCGTTGCAGTCCATGACCACGCCAGTCATCGACTATGTAGTGCTTGCTGCGATAGCTTGGCGGCAGCTTGCCGCCGCGGTGCAGGTTGCGATCGGGGCCGGCGCCACGGTGCGGTCCACCGGCCTGCGCATGGTGGGAGTTGTTGCCGGGCTTGGCCGCGGGATAGTGCTGGGCCTGCGGCGCCGGGCGCTGCATGTGCGCCGAGCCATGGCTGGGCGAAGACTGGTGCATCTGCGGACCGCCATGCTGCGGCTCCTGTCCCCGGGGCTGGGCCGATGCCAGAGGTGCTAGGACAGTCAGGGCGATGCCGGCAGCGGCGGCCCAGAGGCCCGATTGGATCGATTTATTGTGTGTCATGTCACACCCCTTGTTGAAGTGGTTGGTGTGACTGCATGATGGCCCATCCACGGGGGCTGGTGAGGTCGGACGGCAGCGCTTTACACAAGTTTTGCGCAATCCTTGCGTTGGTTCACAGGAGCAGCGAATCGACACAATTCAGGCTGCGCAAACGTTTCTCAAATGAAACATTTTCGGCCCGCAGCCGCGGTTGTTCAGGCAATTCTGCCCAGGATCAGCACCGCGAAGAAAGCCAGTGCGGCAATCACCGTCCACTTGAGTATCAGCATGGCCCAGCGCTTGTACCCGGGCTGTCCCGTGCCCAGATAGAACGCAAAGCACAGCAAGGCGGCAATGAACAGAAAGCCGACGAGGGCGCGAAAGATCAGCATGGGCAGGACCTCACCAGGCTCGCACCGGTTCGGCAAAGCCCTTGGGAGCCAGGCGCTCGTTCTCGAAGGTCACGATTTCCCAGGCATCGGGCTGCTCGAGCAGCGCGCGCAGCAGCTGGTTGTTCATGCCATGGCCAGAGCGGAATGCGCTGTAGGCCGCGAGCAGCGGCTTGCCGATGACAAACAGGTCGCCAATCGCGTCAAGAATCTTGTGCTTGGCGAATTCGTCGTCATAGCGCAGGCCGTCGCTGTTGAGCACCTTGTAGTCATCCATGACGATGGCGTTGTCGAGGCCGCCGCCCAGCGCCAGCCCATTGGTGCGCAGCATTTCGACGTCCTTGGTGAAACCGAAGGTGCGCGCGCGCGCGATGTCGCGCACATAGTTGTCTTCGCCCAGATCGAACTCCACGCACTGGCCGGTCGAGTCGACCGCCGGGTGGGCGAAGTCGATCTCGAAGCGCAGCTTGAAGCCATGATAGGGGTCGAAGCGCGCCCACTTGAGGTTCTTGCCTTCGCCTTCGCGCACTTCGACCGGCCGCTTGACGCGGATGAAGCGCTTGGGCGCGTCCTGAAGTTCTATGCCCGCGCTCTGCAGCAGGAACACGAACGACGAAGACGAGCCGTCAAGAATGGGCACTTCTTCGGCCGTGATGTCGATGAACAGGTTGTCGAGTCCCAGGCCGGCAATCGCCGACATCAGATGCTCCACGGTGTGCACCTTGGCGCCGCCCACACCGATGGTCGATGCCATGCGGGTGTCCGTGATGGCATAGGCGGAAATCGGGATGTCGACGGGCTCGGGCAGGTCAACGCGCCTGAAGACAATGCCCGTGTCTGCTGGCGCGGGGCGCAGCGTCAACTCCACGCGTTGACCGCTGTGCAGGCCCACGCCCACAGCACGGGTGATTGTCTTGAGGGTGCGTTGCTTCAACATGCTTGGATTTTAAGTCGGCCAGCCATGTCCCGGCCATGGCCGGGACACAGTCTTGGCTATTGCCGCGATCAATTTCGCGATAGGCGATAAACCTTTGACACGGGTAACAGCGTATGAAACTGGCGCGCCCCAGCAAGGGGGCAGCGAGGAAGGGCCGCCCCGCACCGAGGCTGCCGTCCCCCTTCCACCGAAGGATGGAAGGGGGAAGCCGCTTAAGCGGCTCAGGGGGTTAATCCGCTTGTTTACGCAGGAAGGCCGGGATTTCCAGGTCTTCCATGCCGCCCGAGGCCAGTGCGTCGACACGCGCTGCGGCCTGGGTGCGGTTGGTGCGCCAGACGCTGGGCACGGACATGTTGCCCATGTTGCCGAAGTCGGTGCTGTGGCCCGTGCCACCCAGACCGCCCGCGCCCTGGGCGCTGCCCATGTTGGCCGTGGGCAGCTGGTAGCTCAGGTTGTCGGTACCGGTGCGCAGACCGCCTTGCAGCACGGCCATGTTCTGGCGACGGGCGTTCTGACGGGCCAGGCCGGTCGCAACCACGGTCACGCGGATTTCGTCGCCCAGGCTGTCGTCATAGGCGGCGCCGAAGATCACGTGGGCATCAGGCGAAGCGTAGGCATTGATGGTGTTCATTGCCAGGCGCGACTCGGACAGCTTGAGGCTGCCCTTGGACGCCGTGACCAGCACCAGCACGCCCTTGGCGCCCGACAGGTCGATGCCTTCGAGCAGCGGGCAGGCAATGGCCTGTTCCGCGGCAATGCGCGCACGGTCGGGGCCGGCGGCGGTGGCCGTGCCCATCATGGCCTTGCCGGGCTCGCCCATCACGGTGCGCACGTCTTCGAAGTCGACGTTGACCTGGCCGTATTCGTTGATGATTTCAGCGATACCGCCAACGGCGTTCTTCAGCACGTCGTTTGCATGGGCGAAAGCTTCGTCCTGGGTGATGTCGTCGCCAAGCACGTCAAGCAGCTTTTCGTTGAGCACCACGATCAGCGAGTCGACATTGGCCTCGAGTTCATTGAGACCGTTGTCGGCGTTGGTCATGCGGCGGCCGCCTTCCCAGTCGAAAGGCTTGGTCACCACGCCCACCGTGAGAATGCCCATTTCCTTGGCCACGCGCGCGATCACGGGTGCCGCGCCGGTGCCGGTGCCGCCGCCCATGCCGGCGGTGATGAACAGCATGTGCGCGCCGTCGATGGCCGCGCGGATGTCTTCCACGGCGGCTTCGGCGGCTTCACGGCCCTTTTCGGGCTTGCTGCCCGCGCCCAGGCCGCTTTGGCCGAGCTGGATGGTGCGGTGCGCGGCGCTGCGGATCAATGCCTGGGCATCGGTGTTTGCGCAGACGAATTCCACGCCCTGCACATTGCGGGCAATCATGTGCTCGACGGCGTTGCTGCCGCCGCCACCGACACCGATCACCTTGATCTGTGTGCCCTGGTTGAATTCTTCGGCTTCGATCATTTCGATGGTCATGTTGCTGCTCCTGAAACTTTGCTATTGGGGGTCACGGCCGTAAAAAGGGAAATCCTGGAACCACTTGGTATTCGGACATCCGTGGGCGGGCCGGTAATGCGCAATCGATAGGCGCTCATGGCTAGAAGTTTCCCACAATGAAGTCTTTAAAACGACCAAAAGCGGTCTTCATGGACCCACTCTTTTGTGCCACCTTGAAACCGCGCAGGCGCGCAAGCCTGGCTTCATCGAGCAAACCCATCACCGTTGCCGACCGGGGCTGCGCCACCATGTCGGCCAAAGCGCTCGAATATTTGGGAATTCCGCGGCGCACCGGCTTGAGGAAAATGTCCTCGGCCAGCTCGACCATGCCGGGCATGACCGAGCTGCCGCCCGTGATCACGATGCCCGACGACAGCACTTCCTCGTAACCTGATTCGCGGATGACCTGCTGCACCAGCGAGAAGATTTCCTCGACGCGCGGCTCGATCACGCCGGCCAGCGCCTGCTTGCTGATCATGCGCGGGCTGCGGTCGCCCAAACCGGGCACTTCGACCTGGCTGTCGGGATCGGCCAGCAACTGCTTGGCATAGCCGCTTTCGACCTTGATGTCCTCGGCGTCCTTGGTCGGCGTGCGCAGCGCCATCGCGATGTCGCTGGTGATCAGGTCGCCGGCAATCGGGATCACGGCCGTGTGGCGGATCGCGCCGCCGGTGAAGATCGCGACGTCGGTCGTGCCGGCGCCGATGTCGACCACGGCCACGCCCAGTTCACGCTCGTCGTCGGTCAGCACCGCCTGGCTGGAGGCCAGCGGGTTGAGCAGCAACTGCTCGACCTCGAGGCCGCAGCGGCGCACGCACTTGATGATGTTCTCGGCCGCGCTTTGCGCGCCGGTGACGATGTGGATCTTGGCTTCGAGGCGTATGCCGCTCATGCCAATGGGTTCCTTCACGTCCTGGCCGTCAATCACGAATTCCTGCGGCTCGACCAGCAGCAGCCGCTGGTCGGAGGAGATGTTGATGGCCTTGGCGGTCTCGACCACGCGCGCCACATCGGTGGGCGTGACTTCCTTGTCCTTCACGGCCACCATGCCGCTGGAGTTGAGTCCGCGGATATGGCTGCCGGTGATGCCGGTGCACACGCGCTGGATCTTGCAGTCGGCCATCAGCTCGGCTTCCTTGAGCGCGAGCTGGATGCTCTGCACCGTGGCGTCGATGTTCACCACCACGCCGCGCTTGAGCCCGTTGCTCGGCGCCACCCCCAGGCCCGCGAGCTTGAGTTCCCCATTGGGCAGCACTTCTGCCACCACGGCCATGACCTTGGCGGTGCCAATGTCCAGCCCGACGACCACATCTTTGTATTCTCTTGCCATATCAGAGTCCGCCCTCAGTTGGTCCCGTCTTGTCGTTCTGTTGCATATGCCTTCCTTTCAGCGCCGGGCCGCAGCCGGCTTGGGCTGGGGTTTGGGACGGGGGGGAGGCAGCTTGCCCTGTACTGTGCTCACGCCATGCAGCCGCAGCGCATAGCCGTCTTCATAACGCAAATCCACGTATTCCAATGCCTCGGCCTTGCGCTGGTACTGCGTCGTGACCGTGGCCAGCGTGCGCGTGAAACGCTGCACCCGCTGCAGCATCTGCTCCACCGTGCCGCCGCCAAGTTCCACCTGGGCGCCATTGGCCAGACGCGCCTTCCAGCTGCCGCGGTCGTTGAGCGCGAGCTCGTCGATCTCCAGCGCCAGCGGCGCCAGCGCGGGCGCGAGCATGCGATACACCTGCAGCACCTGCTGCGAGCTGCCTGTCGGGCCCTGCAGCCGCGGAATGCCTTCTCGCTCGACTTCGCCGATGTTTGCCTCGAACACTTCGCCAAAGCTGTTGACCATTTCCGCGCCCGTGTCCGGGCCCCAGAACGCTTCGGCCACATGCTCGTGCAGCTCGACGCGCAGGCTGTTCGGGTATTCGCGCCGCACCTGGGCTTCGCGCACCCAGGGCACTTCCTCGAAGGTCTCGCGCGCCGCGCCCAGATCGATGGTGAAGAAATTGCCCGTGAGGCTGGGCGCCACGTTGGCGCGCAGCGTCACCGCGTTGTTGTGCACCAGCTCGCCTTCGACAATGATGCGGCTGATGGAAAACGCGGGATGGCGCACCACCCACCAGCTTGCCGCCGCCAGCAACAGCGCGGCGCAGCCCAGGAACAGGACCGTGGCGGTCACGTTCATGAGCTTGACGTCGAGCGGAGCAGGCAGCGTGCGCTTCATGGTCGGCCAGCGCCTCCATCCAGAGAAGCACTGGCCAGGATGCGCAGGCACAGGTCTTCGTAGCTGATGCCCGAAGCGCGTGCGGCCATGGGCACCAGCGAGTGGCTGGTCATGCCGGGAGAAGTGTTGATCTCCAGCAGGAACGGCTGGCGATCGCTGGCGCGGATCATGATGTCGGCGCGCGCCCAGCCGCGGCAACCCAGCGTGCGGAAGGCTTTTTCGACAATGCGCTGTATCTCCTGCTCCTCGGCCTGTGGCAGGCCACTCGGGCAGTGGTACTGCGTGGTGTCGGTGAAATACTTGTTCTGGTAGTCGTAGTTGCCTTCGGGCGCGACGATGCGGATCACGGGCAGCGCACTTGCCCGGCCGGCGCTTTCCAGCACCGGGCAGGTGGTCTCGTCGCCGGCAATGAACTGCTCGCACAGCACTTCGGGGTCGTACTTCGAGGCCAGTGCATAGGCCTGGGCGCACTCCTCGACGCTCATCACCTTGGTCAGGCCGATGGTCGAGCCTTCGCGCGCGGGCTTGACGATCATCGGCGCACCCAGCACGGCCAGCGCCTGGCTGGTTTCCTCGGCGCTGGCGACCAGACGCCAGTCGGGCGTGGGCAGACCCTCGAAGCGCCAGATGCGCTTGGTCATGATCTTGTCCATGGCAATGCTCGAGGCCATCACGCCCGGGCCGGTGTAGGGGATGTCGAGCAGCTCGAGCGCGCCCTGCACCGTGCCGTCCTCGCCGTACCGGCCGTGCAGCGCAAAGAAGCAGCGCGCAAAGCCTTCGGCCTTGAGCAGCGACAGGTCTCGCT
>JBBKVU010000618.1:0-2820 GCA_037968595.1 Comamonas sp. | reverse complement strand
GGGCACGGGCCTGGGCTCCGGCCAGCGCACCCCCGCCGGCGCCCAGGCCCGTGCCCACGGGATGGGCTCCGGGTTCGTCCGTGATCGGGTCAAGATTGAGGTTCTTGCGTTGTTCGGGTGTGGTCATATGCGCTCCTGCTGAAAACAAAGGGCCATCGGCGGCTGGCTGCGCGTGCGGCCAGTGCGCCTGCTGCGGCGGTACGGACGCTTGTCTCGCTGTCCGCCCGCAACACCTTGAGCTTGCCTGCAGAATGCCCCGCCGCTTGTAGTCCAAACGACGAGCGGCGTGCGGGCCGAAACGCAATCGCGCAGCTGGCGCGGCGGCAGCGCTTTTCACTGCCGCGGTTGATCTGGCGCAAGCGCCAAAGCCGGCGCTGCGGCGATAGTCGCTGCATGGCGCCGGAACAGCACCCCGGGCCCGACTGGAGCTATGCATGAAATTGTGGATCGACCTGTTTTCTACCGACTATGGCCTGATGAGCCTGATATCAATCTTGCTGATCATCGGCATGGGAATCTTCTTTCTGCGCCTGTTCCTGGGCAAGATGAAGACCATTGCCAACAAGGTCCCGGAATAGGCTGAGCGCGGCGGCCGGCATAAAAAAAGGGCTTCCTGGGAAGCCCTTTGCATTGATGAATCCCACTCAGTAGTGCGGTGGCAATTCATCACGCAGATTGCGCCCGCCCCCGCCGCCTTCGGCCGGGACCTGCTGGCGCAGGTTGCGCACTTCGGCAATCAGCGCGTCGATCTGCTGCTGCTGACGGTAGATGGTCAGGTTCAGCTGGTCCAGCGTGTCCTCGACATAGCTGGCCTTGATCTCCAGCTCGGTGATGCGTTCCTCGGCGCGCTGCGTCTGGTCGTCGGCCATGCCTCAGCCCCGCAGCGCCTGACCCAGGCGCGCAATGCCGTCCTGGATCTTGGCCACATCGGCGGTGGCAAACGACAGCCGGAAGCTGGCGACATCGGGGTTCTGGGCGAAAAACGGTGCGCCCGGAACAAAGGCCACGCCCTGGTCGATGGCCCGCTTGGCCAGCACGTTGGCATCCTGCAGCTGGCCGCGCGCACCCGTGAGCCTGACCCACAGGAACAGCCCGCCCTGCGGCGCGACAAAACTCACCGCATCGCCGAGCTCCTTGCGCAGCGCGTCGCCCATGGCCTGGGCGCGTTCGGCATAGACCGCGCGCACCTTGGCCAGCGTGGCCGGCATGTGGCCGGCCTTGAGGTATTGCGCCGCGGTCGCCTGGGCAAAGGTGCTGGTGTTGGCGTCGCTGAACTGCTTGCACATCACCGCCCGGTCACGCAGCGCCTCGGGCGCGACCAGCCAGCCTATGCGCAGGCCGGGGCTCAGCACCTTGCTCAAGCTGCCGCAATGGGCCAGCCAGTCGCGGCTGCCGGGCACTTCGGAGGACAGCGCCAGCAGGCTGGGTGGCGGCGCGGCGTCGAAATACAGGTCGCCGTAAGGGTCGTCCTCGACCACCAGCGTCTGGTACTTGACGGCAAGTTCCAGCACCTTCTTGCGGCGCTCCAGGCTCAGCGTCGCGCCGCTGGGGTTGCCGAAGGTGGGAATCAGATAGACCATCTTCGGCTGGTGCTCGGCAATGAGATTCTCCAGCGCCTGGGTGTCCACGCCCTGGGCGTCGATGGGCGCGCTGATGACTTCGGCGCCATAGAGGCGAAAGCACTGGATGGTGGCCAGGAAGGTCGGGCCTTCGACGATGACCTTGTCACCGGGGCTGATCATGGTCTTGCCCAGCAGGTCCAGCGCCTGCTGGCTGGCCGTGGTGAGCAGGAAGTCGGTCGGGGCAACACCGCTCACGCCCTTGCCGGCCATGAAGGCCGCGATCTGCTCGCGCAGCGGCTGGTAGCCCTCGGTGGCGCCGTATTGCAGCGCAGCGCCGGGCTCGGCGGTCAGCGCGGCGTCGCTCGCAGCGCGAATGCCGGCGACGTCGAACAGTGCGCTGTCGGGAAAACCGCCGGCGAAACTGATGATGCCCGGCTTGCCCAGCAGCTTGAAAAGTTCACGGATTGCGGAAGTCTCCACATTGTTCAGACGCTCGGCGAATTGCATAGATAGGGTCCGTTTCAGCAACAAAATTCGGTGGCGCGCACGCACGGCCGCCAACCCTGCATTTTTCATCAAATTTGCGCCGCGCGCGCGCAATGCGGCACTCCACCTTCGGAATTGCTCCAGCGCGCCCGTGTGGTTTTGCCCGACAATCGCCTTTTGCCCCGGGTTCCTCCCATGCAGACCGCGCAGATCGTTCCCTTTTTCGCCACGCTCAAGGCGGCCAACCCCATGCCCAACACCGAGCTCGAGTACACCACGGTGTTCGAGTTGCTCGCGGCCGTGCTGCTGTCGGCACAGGCCACGGATGTAGGCGTCAACAAGGCCACGCGCAAGCTGTTTCCCGTGGCCAACACGCCGCAGGCGATTCTGGATCTGGGGCTGGAAGGCCTGGAGTCGTATATCAAGACCATAGGTCTGTACCACAGCAAGGCCAGGCATCTGCTGGAAACCTGCCGCCGGCTGGTCGAGCGCCACGGTGGCCAGGTGCCGCGCACGCGCGCGGAACTCGAGGACCTGCCGGGCGTGGGCCGCAAGACCGCCAACGTGGTGCTCAACGTGGCCTTTGGCGAGCCGACCATGGCCGTGGACACGCATATCTTTCGCGTCAGCAACCGCACGGGTCTGGCGCCCGGGGCCAACGTGCTGGCGGTCGAGAGGCAGCTGCTCAAGCGCGTGCCGCCGGCCTATGCGGTGGATTCACACCACTGGCTGATTCTGCTTGGACGCTATGTGTGCCAGGCGCGCAAGCCGC
>JBBKVU010000617.1:0-11821 GCA_037968595.1 Comamonas sp. | reverse complement strand
ACGTCGAGCACCAGATAATCACAGCTGCCGCCGCCTGCGAGCGCATTCGCGCAGGCGGCGGCAGCTGTGATTATCTGGTGCTCGACGTGACCGATGCGCGCGCCGTGTCCGAGCAGATCGCCGCGCATGGCCCGTTCCAGATCCTGGTCAACAACGCCGGCATGAACCGCCCGATGGAGCTGGTGCAGCTCGAAGAAGAAGACATTGACGCGGTGCTCAATCTGAACGTGAAGGCAGCCTTTCACGTCACCCGCGCCGTCGCGCGCGGCCTGCTCGCGGCGGGCGTGCGCGGCTCGATCATCAACGTCTCATCGCAGATGGGCCATGTGGGTAGCCCGCGCCGCACGCTGTATTGCGCCAGCAAGCACGCCATCGAGGGCATGAGCAAGGCCTTGGCCTGGGAGCTGGGAGCGTCAGGCATTCGGGTCAATACCGTCTGCCCGACCTTCATCGAAACCGAAATGACGGCCGAGATGTTCAAGGATGACGCCTTTCGCCAGTGGGTGGTCGGCAAGATCGCGCTCGGGCGGCTTGGACGCACCGACGAGATCATGGGGGCGATCGTGTTCCTGGCCAGTGAAGCCTCCAGCCTGGTCACCGGTAGCGCGCTGATGCTCGACGGCGGCTGGACCGCGGCATGAAATCCGCCGCCACCGCCCAAGAGGTTGCGCGCCTGGCAAAGGTGTCGCAGTCGGCGGTGAGTCGCAGCTTCACGCCCGGCGCGAGCGTCTCTGAAGACACCCGCGCCAAGGTGATGGCGGCGGCCAAGGTCTTGGGCTACCGGCCCAACGCCATGGCCCGAAGCCTGATAACGCGGCGCAGCCGAATCATTGCGCTGGTCATGAGTTACCTGGAAAACCAGTTCTATCCGCTGGTGATCGAAAAACTCTCGCAAAAGCTGCAAAAGCAGGGCTATCACGTGTTGATGTTCATCAGCGACCTTGACGAAGCCGACGACGTACTCGCCGAGATTTTGCAGTACCAGGTCGACGGCATCGTCATGGCGTCGACCACGCTGTCGCCCGCCCTGGCCAAAAACTGCCGAGACACCGGCGTGCCCATTGTGCTTTTCAACCGTGTGCCGGATGTGAGCGCGCAGGCCCGCTACAGCACCAGTTCAGTCACTTCAGACAACTACCGCGGGGGACGCATGGTCGCTGAGCTGCTGCTCTCGCGTGGGCATCAACGCATTGCCTTCCTCGCTGGCCTGGAAAACTCTTCGACCAATGTTGAACGCGAACGCGGCTTCAACGATGCTCTACAAGAAGCCGGCGCCAGTGTCTTTCGCCGGGCGATCGGCTACTACAGCTTCGAGCGCGCCAAACAGGCGAGCCGCGAGCTGTTCGCCGGCGCCGAGCCACCCGACGCCGTTTTCGTCGCCAACGACCATATGGCGATTGCCGCCATGGACGTGCTGCGCTGCGAACTCGGCCTGCGCATTCCCGATGACGTGAGCGTGGTCGGCTTCGACGACGTACCGCAGGCGGCCTGGGGTGCTTACCAGCTGACCACCGTGGTGCAAAGCGTGGAAGACATGGTCGTTGCCACCATCGAGCTGCTGCACGAGCAAATGCAATGCGACGTGCAGCCGCGCAACATCGTCGTTGCCAGTCAGCTGGTGGAGCGCGCTTCTGTCCGCCCTGCCCTCTGACGCGCACTTTCGATCAGATGAAGAACTATTTTCAGCAGCCAAATGAGTCCCATGAAATTCAGTATCCGCAAACTAGCTATGGCCGCCCTATCCGCCGTCTCAGTCACCGCCGTCTTAATGACCGCCATGGCCCTGCCGGCCGCGGCCCAGTCCTGGCCGCAAAAGCCGGTGAAGTACGTCGTTCCGTTCTCGTCCGGTGGCGTGTCTGACGGCGTGGCGCGGCTGTGTGCCTTGCATCTTTCCGCCAAGTTGGGCCAACCCGTGGTGGTCGAAATCAAACCTGGCGTGTCGGGCATCGTCGGCACGCAGGCGGTGGCACGTTCGCCAGCCGATGGCTACACCCTGATTGGCAGCACCATCACCACGCATGCGGTCAACCCCTTCTTCAACAAAAACCTGGGCTACGACCCGGTGAAAGACTTCGTTCCGATCAGCATGGTTGGCACGGGCAGCAACGTGCTGGTGGTCGCCAACGATAGCCGCTTCAACTCGGTCAAGCAGATCGTGGCCGAACTCAAGGCCCAGCCCGATAGCCTGATTTACGGCACCGCCGAAGCGGCCGCCTCCCGGCATCTTTCGGGCCAACTGTTCCAGAGTCTGACTGGCACACAAATGCGCCAGATCATCTACAAAGGTGGTTCTGGGGCAATGATCGACCTGGTGGGTCGGGCAAATCGACATGGTGTTTGAAACCGTTGCCGCAGGGCGTCCGATGATCGATGGCAAGCGCGTGAAAATGCTGGCTGTCACGTCCAAGTCGCGCCTGGCGAGCCTGCCCGACTTCCCGTCCCTGGCCGAAGCCGGTGTGCCCAACTTCGAGATGCAATCCTGGCAAGGCGTCTTTGCTCCTGTCGGAATACCTCAGGCCATGGTCGATCGCCTGAGTAAAGACATCGCCGCCGTGGCTGCACTGCCCGATGTTCAGACCAAGCTGCGCGCGCTGGGAGTCGGGCCAGATGGCCGCGGGTCCAAGGATTTCGCCAGTTTCCCGCGCGCCGAGATCGCGAAGTGGGACAAGGTCATTAGCAGTGCCAACATCAAAACTGAATAAACAAACAAAAGCAGGAGACTTTCAGATGTTTAATTTCACGAAAAATAGCCATCGTATCGCGCGTCGCGCCGCGCTCGCCACCCTGGCCGTGGCTTGCGCTGGCGCCTGGGCCCAGGCCAAACACGGGCCTAACGACTATCCGAACACCGGGCGCGTCGTGATCGTGGTGCCTTTCGCGCCAGGCGGCGCGACGGACATCATCGCCCGCCTGGTGGCGGACGAGCTTGGAAAGCGCTGGGGTACGGCGGTGGTGGTCGAAAACAAGGCCGGCGCAGGCGGCGGCATCGGTACTGAAGCCGTCGCCCGCGCTAAACCGGACGGCTACACCCTGCTGCTCGGCACGCAAACCGCCCTCGCCGTCAATCCGACCCTGCTCAAAAGAATCAGCTACAAAGTCGACAAAGACTTCGCGCCGATTACCGCTCTGGCCGAAACACCGCTGGTGCTGCTGGCCAGCAACAAGTCGGGAACTGGCAATGTGCAGGAGCTGATTAGCGCGATCAAGGCCAAGCCCGATGCCCTCTCCTACGGCACCAGCGGCAACGGCACCTCGCAACACTTGACGGCGCTGCTGATGCTCAACCGCATCCATGGATCCGCAGTCCACGTGCCCTACAAGGGCAGCAGCCAATCGTTGATTGATCTGGCGGGCAATCAGATCGACATGCAATTCGACAACATGGCGACGGCCTTGGCCTTTGCCAAAAACGGGCAGGCCAAGGCGTTGGCGGTGACCAGCTTGAAGCGCTCGCCGTTGCAACCCGATCTGCCCACGCTGGCCGAGTCTGGCGTGCCGGGATTTGAGGCCGTGACCTGGTTGGGGCTGTTGGCCCCCTCCGCCACCCCGCCAGCGGTGATTTCCTACCTGAACGCAGAAGTGACAGCGGTGCTGGACACGCCCAGCGTCAAGGCACGCATGGCGGGCCAGGGCTTTGTTCCCAAGCCCATGAAAGCCGAAGTTTTCAGCCAGTTCATACAAGACGAGACGGTGAAGTTCGCCAACCTGATCAAAACCAACAACATCGTGATCGAATAATGCCAGCGTCCTTAACTCCCGAACTGATCCAAAAACTGCGTTCAGTCGATACACCGACCATCTGCAATGCGCTGGAGCTCGCCATGGGCGGGCGCACCGCGCAAGGCTTTACCTACGGGAACATCGTGGCTGCGCCGCAGCCCCTGCCAGCCATCGTTGGCTTTGTGCGCACGGCGCGCATTCGTGCCTCGGCACCTTCCTCGCGCCCGCCGGAAGAAGTACGCAGCCTGCGCCTGGACTACTACCGTTATGTGGCCGACGGCAACGCAAACGCGCCTGTGATCGTGGTCATGGAGGATGCCGATGACCAGCCGGGAATGGGCTCTTTCTGGGGCGAAGTCAACTCGGCGCTGCACGAAGGCCTGTGCGTAGCCGGCGTGCTGACCAATGGCTCGGTGCGCGATCTCGATTGCCTCTCTAAGAGCTTTCCCATCCTGGCGGGCAGCGTTGGACCTTCGCACGCCTATGTGCATGTCGAAGACATAGGTATGCCGGTGACCGTCTTTGGCCTCGAAGTAGTGCATGGCGATTTGATTCATGCGGATCGGCACGGTGCGGTACTGATCGGGCCCGAGTATCTGGCGGCACTACCAGACTGCATCGACCTGGTGCAGCGCAAGGAAGCGCCACTGCTGGAGGCTGTGCGCAGTAGCTCTTTTTCGCTGGCGATGCTCGAGCAGGCGATGCGCGACTCCGAGGACATTCACTGAGCCTGCCATCTCTGTCTGAGTACTTCTCCATTCCACTCCTGTTTAAAGAGCATCGTTATGCAAGCACGCTACCACCCTCTGGACGATAGACTTCCTGGCATGCTGCGCAGCGGCCGTGCGCTGCGCGGAGTCTTTAATTCGCTGCCCAGCCCGGCCATCGTCGAGATGTGCGGCTACGCCGGTTTCGATTTTGTGATCATCGACAACGAGCATGGCAGCAGCGGCTTGGAGACCACCGAGAACATGCTGCGCGCGGCGCGCGCCAGCGGCATCGTGCCCGTGGTGCGCTGTCTGCGCCAGGATATTTCGCGCATTCTCGACATGGGCGCGAGCGCGGTGCAGATACCTATGGTTGCGAGTGCGACTGAAGCGCGCGACCTGGTGCAGCAGGTGCGCTATCCGGGAGTCGGTCGCCGCGGCAGCGCCTTCAGCCCGCGCGCCGCCGGTTACGGCGCATTTCCCGGCGCAGGCCACACCGAGCGCAGCAATGCCGGCATTGCATTAATCGTCATGCTCGAGACCCCCGAGGCAGTGGCACAGGCAGGCGAGATCGCTGCGGTCGAAGGCGTCGATGCGGTATTCGTCGGCCCCAACGACCTATCACACGCCATGGGCTACGGCAGCGACTGGCGTTCGCCGCAGGTCGAAGCCGAGATCGAACGCGCGCTGCGTGCCATCAGTGCAGCGGGCACCTGCGCCGGAGTGATCGCGCTCACCCCGGAGGACGAAGCCAAGTACGGACAATGGGGAGCGCGCTACTTCGCCGGAGTCACCACCGGCTTGATCACGCACGCGCTGCAGCAGGCCTCGGGTGCTGGCGGCCGTCTCGATAAGGTCGCCAGCCTTTCCTATTGAGCCGGCGCTGGTCTCCGGGCGGTTGCGATGACCTGCCTTCTTGCGCCCAGTGGATGCAACGGTGGTCGCGCCACCGGGTGGCTCCGGACATTGCAGATATTCGTTGAGTGCTTGCGCCGGTACTTTCCAATCAAGCCTTTTGTACGGCCTGCTCAAGGTTCTGACTACGGCCGCCCAACGCCAGTTGCACCAAGAACCGGGACAGGCCGGCACCAAAGGAAATACTCCGAGGGATGAGGGGGAAAACCTATTACCCGGCGACAATCCCCCCTTCCCATTGCGGACTACACCGTGTTCACAGGCGCGCCCCCGACGAACGCTTCCAGGTTGTCGATGAGCTGGTCGGCCAAGGCCTGCATCGCCTCTTGAGAAGCCCACGCCACATGGGGAGTCAAGATGAAGTTCGGCATATCCAGCAGCGCCATGAATGGGTGCTCCGCAGGGGGGGGTTCCACCGAGACAACATCAAACCCTGCCCCCGAAATTTGACCGCTGCGCAATGCCTTGGCAAGTGCTTCTTCATTGATCAGGCCGCCACGGGCCGTATTGATGATGAGAGGCTTGCGATCGATTTTCTCGAACTCTTCGGCCCCGATCATATTGCGCGTGTCGGCGGTCAATGGGCAGTGGAGTGTGATGATGTCGGAACGTGCCAGGACATCCTCGAACTGGGTATACAGGCTTCCCATGCCGGAGCGCCCCTTGAACGCCGAAAAAAGCACTTTCATGCCCAGGGCACGTGCAATCGTCGCCACGGCCTTGCCGAGTGCACCGTCTCCAACGATTCCCAGAGTGGCGCCTGCCAGGTCCCGGATAGGATAATCAAAGTAACAGAACTGCCCGGCTTCCTGCCATTTTCCGGCACCCACGGACTCTCTATAGGCAGTGATGTTGCGCCGAAGCGCGAATATCAGTGCGAAGGTGTGCTCCGGAACCGTATTGCCAGCGTAATTCCGAATATTGCTCACGATGATGTCACGCTGTGCACAGGCGCTTAGGTCAACATTGTCGGTTCCGGTCGCCGCTACCGCGATTAACTTGAGCCTCGGTGCCATCTCCAAAACCTCGGCGCTGAGCTTCACCTTATTGACCATCACAATGTCTGCGTCGGCAATGCGGTACGCAATCTCGTGCGGTTGCGTATTGTCGTAGCACACAAGTTCGTGCTTGAAGAAAGGAAGTCGCAGCTTGATCTGGGGTGAAAGTGTAGAGCGGTCAAGAAATGCAATCTTCATGTCGGTCCTGGCGGAGTCCTACTGCTGGGTTGGAATGGATATACCCAGGGAAAAGTGGAAATCAGCCACCTCTGGAGATTCAGGGGCAGCAGACGATGGTTGGGTGGAGGTGCTAGAGGAGTTACGCAGCGGAATGCCTTCACGAGCAGGGAGATCAGCGCTGAGACCCGAATGTCCTGCAAGATCCCAGTGCGATCACCCGCGCGCCGTAGCATATTCAGATGCGCGGCAACAGCTTCCGGTGTTCCAGCGCGAAATTGCGCACCGGTGTTTGCGCGAAAGTGAAGTTTTCAATGTCACGCAGTGACGGGCGGTTGCGCGCAGCTTCGATCCCGACCTGCGACAGACGGAAATCGGCCGAATGCCGGATGCCGAACTGGCGGCTGTACTCACGCAAGACAATGTCGCCGCGCGGCTCGGTCTCCTTGATGAGGGTTTCAACGGTAGTGCGCACGTCGGGGTTCTCGTCTGTGCAGGCGGCCCGTGCCTCGCACGCTCGAAACAATTGATCATGGGCTCTAGCTTGATGTCTGTGTTTATAAAAACGTGAACTATTGAAGCAATGCATACCCATGCAAACAGGGTATTCCCTGGCTTGTAGGAATTTTCAGCAGCGTTGTTCCGGTCGCAACTCAGCCTCCAACCTGGCAATGTGCCGCTGCGCCAAGATGTGCCTGCCATTTTCAGGTCTGGCGAGTGGCGATATGAAAATCGTCTGAGGTGCGTCTATCAAAGATATTGGACTTGCAGCGCTGGATCCATAGCATCCGAAGCTTCTTGAGAAAAAAGCTGAATGGAAATAACGCATGCGCGAAAACTCTTTGGTCGCTTTGAAGGCTGCGGGCAAGATAGCCTTGAATGCCTGGGTTTCTGTGGGTAGCGGCTACCAAGCCGAACTGCTGGGACACGCCGGCTTCGATGCAGTGACGGTGGACCTGCAGCATGGTCCCTATGGCTTCGACACAGCTGTACACCTGCTGCAGGCTATCTCAAGCACCCCCGCCATGCCCATGGCACGCAGCGCAGGAAATACCCTGGCTGAAATCAACAAGCTGTTGGACGCCGGGGCCTACGGCATCATCTGCCCGCTGATTCAATCCGTGGACGACGCAGCCACCTTCGCGCGGGCCTGCCGTTATCCGCCCCGCGGCGATCGCAGCTACGGCCCGGCACGCGGACTCACATATGGGGGCTCCGACTACGCTACGGGCGCCGACGATCAGATCTTCAGCCTGGCGATGATCGAAACCCTTTCCGCGCTGGATTGCATCGAGCAGATCGCACAGGTGCAGGAGCTCTCGGGCGTCTACGTCGGGCCCAGCGATCTGGGCTTGGCCATGGGACTGGGCAGCAACGCCTGGCCGCAGCCGGGGCTGAGCGACGCGATTGGGCATGTGCTCGAAGTGTGCCGCGCCCAGGGCAAATACACCGGCATCTATTCGTCCAACCCTGCCATGGACCAGGCCATGCGCGAGATGGGCTTTGATCTGGTGACTCCAGGCAACGACGCACAGCAGCTGCGTGCTGGAGCGCAGTTGCGCACCCAGCCACTGCGGGCGGCCTGAACCCGTTTGGGTTGCGCTGCAAGCAGTATTTGCCACCTTTTCCATGCCAACAGGAGACAATATGTCCACCTCCCTGCGTTTCCCCAAGCCGCAGCATACGCGCCGCGGCCTGCTGCTGGCGTCCGCCGCAGCGATGCTGATCACTTCCGCCTGGCCGACACAGGCCGCCGCCTGGCCCAGCCGTCCGGTGCGCCTGGTAGTGCCATATCCGGCGGGCGGCTCGTCCGACGTGGTGGCGCGCCTGCTCAGCCAACCACTGCAGGAGGCCCTCGGCCAACCCATCATCATCGAAAACAAGGCCGGCGCGAACGGCAACATCGGCGCCGAATTGGTCGCCAAGGCCACTGATGGCCACACTTTCCTGCTGGCGGACGTGCTGGCACTGGCTATCAGCAGCTCTGTATACACCAAGCTGCGCTTTGATCCAGCCAAGGATCTAGTGGGCGCGGCCATGCTGGCCTACTCACCGCACTTGCTCGTGGTGCATCCGAACGTGCCCGCCAACACGCTCAAGGAACTTGCCGACCTATCTCGGCGCGAACCGCTGAACTTCGCCGTCACCGCCATCGGCAGCCCGCCGCACCTAGCGGGAGTGGCCGTGGCACAGGCCTCCGGCGCGAAGTGGCAGTACATCCCCTACAAGGGAGGCGCACAGGCCATCAATGACACGCTGGGCGGCCAGGCCCAGGTGCTTATGAACGGCATGCTTGCCACGTTGCCGCATGTGCAAAGCGGCAAGCTCAAGATACTGAACGTATCCAAGAGCACGCGCATGGGCCTCATTCCACAGGTTCCCACCCTGGCCGAGTCCGGTCTGCCCCACTTCGAATCGGGCTCGTGGCAAGGTGTGCTCGCGCCCAGCAGCACGCCGCCGGCGGTGCTTCAGCGTCTCAACACCGAGCTCACACGCATCATCCGCTCGCCTGAGTTGCGTGCCCGACTGGCAGGACAGGGGGCGGAGGTGAGCACCATGAGCTTGGCGGATTTCTCCAGGTTCTACGCGGTCGAAAACAAGCGTTGGGCTGAAATTGTCAAAAGTCTGAACCTGACGC
The DNA here is from genome assembly GCA_037968595.1 of Comamonas sp. Taxonomy (GTDB): domain Bacteria; phylum Pseudomonadota; class Gammaproteobacteria; order Burkholderiales; family Burkholderiaceae_C; genus Comamonas. Next base: position 2,666 of record JBBKVU010000617.1, on the reverse strand, counting down.
TAGATTGAACGAACTGCCATGCGCCGTTTTGCTGCCAACCTCACCATGCTCTACAACGAACTGGAATTTCTAGATCGTTTCGCCGCTGCAGCGCGCGATGGTTTCCAAGGGGTGGAATACCTTTTCCCCTACGAATACCCTGCCCACGAGTTGGCGCAGCAGTTGCACGCGCATCGGCTGACCCAGGTACTCTTCAACGCACCGCCGGGTGACTGGGCTGCTGGAGAGCGGGGCTTGGCCTGTCTTCCGGGACGTGAGGCGCCGTTTCGCGAAGGCATTGCGCAAGCGCTGGAATACGCTCAAACCCTGGACTGCGAGCGCATTCACGTGATGGCTGGCATAGTGCCTGCAGCAGTGTCCATGCGGGAGGCCGAGCGCAGCTACGTGGACAACCTGCGCTGGGCCGCCACCCAGGCCGCGCGTTGCGGGGTGCGCCTGCAGATCGAGCCCATCAATGCGCGCGACATGCCGGGCTACTTCCTGCAGCGCCAGGCCCATGCCCATGCCCTGCTAGAGGCAATCGGTGCCGACAATGTGCAGGTGCAAATGGACCTGTATCACTGCCAGATCATGGAAGGCGACCTCGCCATGGCGCTGCGGCGCTATCTGCCCACGGGGCGCGTAGGCCATCTGCAGATCGCAGGCGTACCCGGGCGGCACGAACCGGACGAGGGCGAAGTGTGTTGCGAGTACCTGTTCGGCGTCATCGAGGAGATCCGCGCCCAGTGCGGCTTTGACGGCTGGATCGGCTGCGAGTATCGGCCGCGGCGTTCAGGCGCGGGCGGCACCACCGAAGGACTCGGCTGGCTGCGCCGATGGCACTGCAGGGACGGCGACGCTGTCGGCGGCTGAGGCAGTGACAGTGCGCGCAATTTCCAGAAAATTGCGCAGCAGCGGTCTTTCGTCGTTGGCGCGCCAGGCCAATTGCATGATGGCCATGGGAGCCGCACCGCGGGTTTGCAACGTGCGGTAGACCACGCCCTTGACGGGAGCCCGAGCTGCAGCCTGGGGCACAATGGCGACCCCGAGCCCGGAGCTGACAAGCGACAGCATGGTGTGGGGCTGTGTCGCACGCTGCGCCACCTGGGGCTCGACCCCTGCGGCGGTGAGGATGTCGTCCACCAGCTCCTGCAGATAGCGGGCCTCGGTCCTTGTGAAGCCGATCAGCGGCTGTCCTTGCAGTTGGCTCACCTGCACATGAGACATGGCTGCCAGCGGGTGGTCCTCAGGCAGTGCCAGAATCATCGGCTCTTGCACCAGCGTCTGACTGCACAGTTCCGCATGGTGTCGGAACGGGCGCAGCAGCCCCACGTCCAGGCGCTGCTGCGCCAGCGCTTCGGCCTGTTCGCTCGACAGCAGTTCCATGAGCACCACTTCGACATAGGGGTGGCGCTTCTTGAAAGCCCGGATCAACGAAGGCAACAATGTGAATGCACTCGCTGCGGTATAGCCCAGACGCAACAACCCGCGGTCCCCGCGCGCCATGGATTGCACCAGCTCCACCGTGCGCTCCAGCTCCGCGTGGATGCTATGTGCCTGCGTGAGCAGTACCTCACCCGCGGGCAGCAGTTGCACGCCGCGGGGGCCGCGCTGGAAAAGCTGTACGCCGAGCTGTGCTTCCAGCTGTCGGATTTGCTGCGAAAGTGGTGGCTGCGACATGTGCAGCCGCTCGGCTGCTCGGCCAAAGTGCAGCGCTTCGGCGACAGCCACAAAGTAGCGCAATTGACGGGAATCAAGTTTCATGGTTCACGGGGCCGTGATCGGTGCAATCAGAAGCCAACAGCGAAGGAATGCTGAATGGCGCGCCATGGTAGCCCATTCGACTTTGCATGCATACAGAGCCTTGCGCTGCATTCGCGAAGGGCTCATCCTGCCAGGGGCTTGAGTCGATCTGGGCGCCAGTGCAGCGCGCAGTTTCAGCCACGCCTTGGCGTAGCTCATGCCCCTGCACATGCTTGAGCCGGGCCATCGAGCCAAGCCACGCACTGACGTGCACCGGACTTCGTGGTGGCAGTTTGGTTTAACTCAGGCCGCTACCGAAGTGGTCTGACTGGCGAGTTGTCGATAGTAATTTGCTTCAGCTTCTGCAGACGGAATGAACATGGCATGAATGCCAATGGGCTGCATCGCTGGCTCAAGGAACGCTGTCCGGGCCAGCCCCAGATCACTTGCGATACGGCGAACGCGGTCGCGTGCAACATCGTTGCATTCCGCGACGATGCAGTGGTTCAGCCAGTGGCCAGCCGTTCCGTGCTGCAGCGCATCCGCCGCATGCCGGCGCCGTACCCGCGTTCATCGCGATGACGCTGGGTTCTCGGGCGATGGACTCGTTTGCCAACAAACGTGCCAATCGCGCCAAGGTGCTGGTGCACGACGGCATCGGCATCTGGCGGGCGGCTCACTGCCTGCACTGCGCATGTCAAACCCCGATCTGCGCGGCACATGGGCGTTCAGGCTGTGCGCCGGTGCTACCGCTGCGATGAACATAGCGTGTCCCGGCTGCGTGCAGCTTATTTGCGTACTGGAGGCACGTCCGTGCAACTACCGTGCGCCACTTCCGCCGCCATGCCAATGCTCTCGCCCAGCGTCGGATGCGGATGGATGGTCTTGCCGATGTCGACGGCGTCCGCCCCCATCTCGATGGCCAGCGCGATTTCGCCGATCAT
>JBBKVU010000616.1:0-6444 GCA_037968595.1 Comamonas sp. | reverse complement strand
TCGACTTCGGCGCCGCCCATTCCCAGCCCTGCCGCGTCGCTGCCCGCGACGCCGACCGGCGGGCTGTTCCATGCCGCGCGCTATCGCCCCATGTTCGAGGACCAGCGCGCGCGCCTGATCGGCGACATGGTGACGGTGGTGATCGCCGAACGCGTCACGGCTTCGCAGCGCTCCACATCGAGCATTGATCGCGAAAACGAAATGAACGCCGGCCTGACCAACCTGCCGATCTTCAAGGCCGCGAACGCCGCCAACCTCATCGGCCGCTCGAAGATCGGTGTCGGCAGCGACAACGCGTTCTCGGGCAAGGGCGAGACCGCCAACAGCAACAACTTCACCGGCTCGATCACCACCACCGTGGTCGACGTGCTGCCCAACGGCCACCTCGTGGTCACGGGCGAGAAGCAGATCGGCGTGAACCACAACGTCGATGTGCTGCGCTTCTCGGGCTCGGTCGATCCGCGCAACCTGCAACCCGGCAGCCTGGTCAGTTCGACCCAGGTGGCAAACGTGCGCATCGAGTCGCGCGGCCGCGGCCAGCAGGCCGAAGCCCAGTCAATTGGCTGGTTGTCACGCTTCTTTTTGAACGTTATGCCGTTCTGATTTTCCCGAGAATGGACAGCTATGAAAGCACTGTCCACGCTCCTCAAATTGCGCCCGACCCACCTTGCGTTCTGGGCAATCGCCGCGGGCGCGGCGGTGCCGGCCCTGCCAGCCCATGCCCTGCGCATCAAGGAAGTTGCCGCCGTCCAAGGCGTGCGCAGCAACCAACTGACCGGCTACGGCCTGATCGTCGGCCTTGACGGCACGGGCGATCAGACCACCCAGATGCCCTATACCAAACAGGCGCTGGCGAATTACCTGCAGCAGATGGGCATCGCCCTGCCGGCCACCGGCAACGCGACCCAGCTGCAACTCAAGAACGTTGCCGCGGTGATCATCACCGCCGAGCTGCCGGCCTTTGCCCAGCCCGGCCAGATGATAGACGTCAATGTCTCCTCCATGGGCAATGCCAAGTCGCTCAAGGGCGGCACGCTGGTCGCCACGCCGCTGCGCGGCGCCGACGGCGAGATCTACGCGCTGGCCCAGGGCAACATGGTTGTCGGCGGCGCGGGCGCATCGCAGGGCGGATCCAAGGTGCAGATCAACCACCTGAGCGCCGGGCGCATTCCCCAGGGCGCGCAGGTCGAGCGGGCGGTGCCGACACCGCTGCACGAAGGCAACACCATCCAGCTGAGCCTCAACGCCACCGACTTCCAGACCGCCGACAAGGTGGTGCAGGCGATCAACAGCAACCTGGGCTTCGGCACGGCCACGGCGCTTGACGGCCGCACGGTCCAGGTCAACGCGCCGAGCAATCCGGGCGCCAGGGTGCGCTTCATTGCCCAGCTCGAGGAGCTGGCCATAGGCGCTTCGACCCCGTCCGCCAAGGTGGTGATCAATGCGCGCACCGGCTCCATCGTTCTCAACCAGGCCGTGACGCTGGGCAATTGCGCGATTGCCCACGGCAACCTGTCGATCACCATCAGCTCGACACCGGTCATCAGCCAGCCCAATCCGCTGTCGCAGGGCCAGACCGTGGTCGCCGAAAAGGCCAGCATCCAGATTCGCCAGGAGCCGGGCAACGTGATCCAGGTGCCTTCCTCTCCGCAGCTCACCGACGTGGTGCGCGCCCTCAATTCCCTCGGCGCCACGCCCCAGGACCTGCTGGCCATCCTGCAGGCCATCAAGGCCGCGGGCGCCCTCAACGCCGAGCTGGAGGTGATATGAGCCTGTCGCTGAATTCCACCGTGTCCATGGGCACCTCGAACGCGCTGGCCGTCGACGCCCGCTCGCTCAATGCACTCAAGTACGAAGCCGGGCAGAGCAACCCCGAGGCCGTGCGCGAAACCGCCAAGCAGCTCGAATCGCTGTTCATGCGCGAAATGATCAAGAGCATGCGCGAGGCCACGATGAAGTCGGGCCTGCTTGATGGCGCCCAGGGCGATCTCGGCGCCGACATGCTCGACCAGCAGCTGTCGGTCACGATGTCGGGCCAGCCCGGCGGCCTGGCCGACGCGATTGCGCGCCAGCTGTCCAAGGCCATGGGCGGCGCCACCGAGGGCGAGGGCGACGACGCCCTGCCCTCGACGCTGAGTCTTGCCGGTCGCCAGGGCGGCTTCGCGCGCTACGGCGGCTTCGTGCAGAACAAGAGCGTTGCCGCCACCGCCAGCGTTGGCGCCTACGCCGCGAATGCGCCCTCGCCGCAAGGCCTGGACAACTTCGTGCGCTCGCATGCCGTTGCCGCCGAGCGCGTGGCCCAGGCCAGCGGCATTCCCGCGGCCTACATGCTGGGCCAGGCCGGGCATGAGACCGGCTGGGGCAAGAGCGAGATCCGCAACGCCGACGGCAGCAATTCCTTCAACCTGTTCGGCATCAAGGCCGGCGGCAGCTGGACCGGCAAGGTCGCCGAGATCACCACCACCGAATACGTGGACGGCGCACCGCGCAAGGTCACGGCGAAGTTCCGTGCCTACAACTCGTTCGAGGAGTCGTTCCGCGACTACGCCCAGCTGATCAACAACAGCCCGCGCTACGAGAAAGCCCGCGCCCAGACCGGCTCGGCGCTGGCCTATGCCAGCGAGCTGCAGAAAGCCGGCTACGCCACCGACCCGCAATACGCCAACAAGCTCAACCGCGCCATCCAGAGCACCCAGCGCGTCCAGGGCACACAAGCTTAAAAGCCTAGAGAGATAACACCATGAGCCTTATGAACGTGGGATCGGGCGCCTTGATGGCCAACCAGATCGCCCTGCAGACCATCGGCAACAACATTGCCAACGTCAAGACGGAGGGCTATTCGCGCCAGACCGTTTCGATGGGCACGAATTTCGGCCAGGACATGGGCTACGGCTATGTCGGCAATGGCGTGAGCGTGAACTCCATCGTGCGCAACTACAGCGCGCTGCTCAACCGCCAGTCGAACACCGCCGGAGCCATCCAGGCCGCCGACCTGGCGCGCGCGTCCTCGCTGTCCCAGATGCAGGAAGCGTTTGCCGGCGGCGAAAGCGGCCTGGGCGCGGCGATGAACGACATGCTCAACGGCTTCTCGAACGTGGTCAACGCCCCGACCGACCTCACGGCGCGCAACGTGGTGCTGACCCGCATGACCGAGCTGGCCTCGCGCTTCAAGTCGGCCGCCAGCAGCCTGGACGAACTCGAATACACCAACAAGCTGCAGATCCAGAACGACGTGACGCTGGTCAACAGCCTGGCCAGCCAGGTGGCCGCGCTCAACGGCCAGATCAGCCGCTCGCAGGCCTCGGGCGTGATGCCCAACGACCTGCTCGACAAGCGCGACCAGCTGGTGCGCGAGATGAACCAGTACGTGCAGACCAGCCAGGTCGATGGCCCCTACGGCACGCTCAACCTGTTTGTCGGCGGCAGCCAGGCACTGGTGCTGGGCGCGACCGCGGGACAGCTGTCGGTCAGCGAGGCCAAGGAGTATCCGGGCAGCGGCCAGCTGGCGATGTACTTCAGCCAGCCGGGCAACGAACCCGTGGAGCTCACCACCAGCATGATAGGCGGCGGCGAAGTCGCGGGCCTGCTGAGATTCAACAACGAAGATCTGGCCGAAGGCCGCAACCTGCTGGGCCGCATGGCCCAGGTGATCAGCACCGCGCTCAATGCCCAGCAAAGCCAGGGCCTGACGCTGTCCGGCACGCCAGGCAGCCCGCTGTTCTCGCAGATCACGGAGATGAAGGGCTACACCACGATTGCCGGCGTCTCGGCATCGGTCAGCTTCGTCGACACCCAATCCACCGCCACGCCCAAGCCGGTGCTTGACGCCACCGCCTACGTGGCCTCCGACTACAAGGCCGTTTTCGGCGATGCCGGCGAAGTCCATCTGGTGCGCCTGTCCGACGGACTGACGCGCAGCTACGCCGACGTTGCGGCGCTGTCCGCAGAGACTGTCGACGGCCTGCAGTTCAACATTTCCGCCGCCGGTGCCAAGCATGACAGCGTGCTGTTCAAGCCGTTCAGCACCGCCGGCTACGAAATGAAGGCCCTGGTGCTGGCACCCCAGGACCTGGCTGTCTCCAACGCCATTGCGGCCACCATTCCCGCATCCAACACCGGAACGATGCAGCTCTCGGGCCTCAAGGTCACGGGCGCCGGCATTCCCGACCCGGCCACCGCGGGCATATCGCTGACTTTCGCGGTGGATCCGACGACTTCGGCCATCACCTACACCGCGAGCAACGGCGCCACCGGCAACTACGTGGCCGGCCAGCCGATCAAGATCGATGGCTGGGAGATCACCCTGTCCGGCACGCCGCATGCGGGCGACAGCGTCACGGTGGCCAATGCCAAGAGCCCGGCGCTGGGCGACAACTGGAAGCGCGACGCCGGCAATGCCACCGCGTTTCTCGCGCTGCGCGATGCCAAGCTGTTTGACGGCGGCACCACGCTGAGCGACGGTTTCTCGACGCTGATTGCCCAGGTGGGCACGCGCACGCAAAGCGCCAAGCTGGCCGCCGACCTGTCCGGCACCATTGCCAAGAACCTCGAAGCCGACCGCACGGCGGTGTCGGGCGTCAACCTCGACGAGGAAGCCGCCAAGCTGCTGCAGTACCAGCAGGCCTACCAGGCCTCGGCCAAGATGCTGCAGATCGCACAAAGCATTTTCGACAGCATGATCTCCACGGTCGGCCGCTGATATCACAGGAGTTTTCAATGAGCATCCCACGCCTTGGCACTGCCAACATGTACGACCGCACGGTGAACAACCTCTCCGAGCGCCAAGCCAAGATGGTCCAGCTGATGGAGGCCACCACGTCGGGCCTGCGCGTGGTCCGAGCCAGCGACGATCCGGTCGCCGCAGCGCAGGCCGAACGCGCACGCACGCGCATGGACCGCACCGACGCCGACAAGCGCGCGCTGGACGCGCAGGTTTCCATCATCACCCAGGGCGAAGCCGCGCTGGGCAGCGCCAACACGGCCTTGCAGGAATTCCGTTCGCTGGTGCTGAATGCCGGCAACGGCACCTATACCCAGACCGAACGCGATGCACTGGTCGCCCAGATGACTTCGCTGCGCGACCAGATCGCGAACTACGCGAATCGCACCGACAGCAACGGTCTGGCGCTGTTCCGTGGCCTGGGCAGCGCCGAGCAGCCGCTGCAGGGCGGCAGCTTCCTGGGCCAGTCGGGCCAGACCAGCAGCGGCGCCAACGGCATTGCCAACACGCTGGACGGCGTCGCGGCCTTCATGAACGTGCCCACGGGCAACGGCGTTCTTGCCGTGAACCAGGGCGCGACCAACACCGGCAAGGCCTGGACCGATATCGGCCAGATCAACGATCCCGCGGCGGCCGCCGCCGCCGCGACCACGGTGCCGCCCATCAGCATCGCCTTCAGTGTGGCCGCGGACGGCACCACGACCTATAGCATCGCTGGCGGCGCCGCCGTGCCCTACAAGTCGGGCGAGACGATTTCCGTGGCCGGCATGGGCCTGACCATCACCGGCGCGCCGGCCGACGGCGACAGCTTCACCATAGGTGCAAGCGAGCGCAGCGACCTGTTCAGCGTGCTGGACGAGGCCATCAACGTGGTGCGCACCGGCGTCAACCCCAACGGCAGTACGGCTTCTGGCTCGCTGTCCCATGGCATTGCCAAGGCGCTGGCCGAGATCGATACCGGCATGAACCGCATGCAGACCGTGCGCAGCTTCGCCGGCGATCTGCTCAACCGCGCGGAAACCCTTACGAACCAATTCAGCGCCAAGTCATTACTGCTTGAAGCCGACCGTTCCGCGGCGGAAGATGTCGATATGATTACAGCACTGTCGGAGCTCAAGACCCTGCAGACCAACCATTCGGCGGCGCTGCAGTCCTACGCCCAGATACAGAAGCTGTCGCTGTTCGACTACATCGGTTAACTTTTCAGCCTTATTCCATGGCCCTGTCCGCACTCAGTTCCCTGACACTTGGTTATCGGCCGCTCTGGAATAACGAACGCACGCTTGCCGGCGTGCAGCTCTACATAGACTGCGACCCGGCGCTGGACCCCGATGTACCGCACTTCCTGCGCATACTGCAGGAAATGTGGAGCCAGGCCGCGCCGCCGCTGCTGCTGTCGCCGCAGACGCACCAGCTGCTCAGCGCTTTCCTGCAGAACGCGCCTCCGGGCAGCCCCTGGATCGAAGTGCGCGGCGACTGGATCGAGGATTCGACGCTCTACGCCCAGGCACAGGCCGCGCAGGCGCGCGGACTCAAGCTGGTCTGGCGCGGCGCGCTCGGCGAGCTGCCCGACGCGCGCACCGCGCAATGGTTTGCCAACAGCCTGCTGAGCCTGGCGCCCGACGACAGCCACCCCGAGCACCCGGCGCCTGCGGGCGCGCTGCTTGACGGCCAGATGTACGAAGACGTGCAAACGCGCAGCCTGCTCACGCGCTGCCTCGATG
>JBBKVU010000615.1:0-19048 GCA_037968595.1 Comamonas sp. | reverse complement strand
GGCGCACGCCCGAGCACGAGCGCAGCTGGCTCAACCTCGCGGGCTATTGCCTGCGCCCCGGCGTCGGTGCCGAACTCGACGACTGGCGCATGGCCCAGGTCTGGGCGCTGCACGACCAGGGCCTTGCCCATGCGCAGGACAGCGGCAACTGGGCCGAATGGTGGATCTTCTGGCGCCGCGCGGCCGCGGGTCTTTCCGAAGCCCAGCAGATGCAATTGCTCGAAGACGTCGCCGGCCACATGCAGCAGGCCGGCCAGCGGGCCCAGGGAAAATCATCGGCATTGGGCAGCTACGACGACATGGTGCGGCTGTTCGCGGTGCTGGAAAACGTGCCCTGGGCCTACCGGCTTGAAATGGGGCAGTGGATGCTGGAGCGCCTGGCCAAGCGGGGTGAATCCCTGCAGACCTGGTGGGCGCTGGGGCGCATCTGCAGCCGCGTGCCGCTGAGCCCTGCGGGCGCGCACCAGATCATTCCGCCCGAGCAGCTCGACCCGTTTCTCGCCGCCGTGCTGGCCCAGGACTGGCGCCACAACGACAGCGCCATGTTTGCCGCGGTGCAGATGGCGCGCATGGCCGGCGACCGCGCGCGCGATCTGAGCGACGCCCAGCGCGCGCCGGTGATCGAAAGGCTGGCGCAGCAGCGCGCGCCCGAGAACTGGCAAGCGATGGTTGCGGGCGTGGTGGAACTCGATGCCGCCGAGCAGCGGCGCAGCTTCGGCGAGAGCCTGCCGCCGGGTCTGGTGCTGATCGCGGGGTAGCGCGGCGTCGGCCCGCTCAGGCCGCCTTGGGGTTGTTCTTGGGATCCAGCCGGCGCGCCTCGGTATTGCGCGCGTCGGTGTCCTGCTGGCCGCTGGCGACATCGGCATGGGCCTGGCGCATTTTCTCGCTGGGCTCGCCATGGGTCATGTCGACCGACTCGTCGCGCTCGTGCGGCAGCTTGGGCGATTCGGTGGCGTCGCCGTCCTCGCGCTCGGTGGTGTCCACGCTGCGCGGTGCGTCAATGGTGTCGGTGGGCGTGGGCGACTTCTCGGGAGAAATGGGCTTGGTCATGGGTCTATCCTTTGCAGAGCAGATCACCATGCTAGGCCGGCTGCCACCCTCGGCCTGTAGGCCGGAGTCGTCCGTGCGCGGCCTATTTCTTCACCGGAATCGGCGTGCTGCGCGGCACCGGCACGGCCGTCACGCTGTTTTGCGGCGAGCCTTCGATCACGCGATCGGAATAGGTCATGTAGACCAGGGTATTGCGCGGCACGTCGAGCATGCGCACCACGCGCAGCCGCTTGAACAGCAGCGAGGCGCGTTCGCTGTAGACCTCTTCCTGCTGGGGCAGCGGGGCGCTGATCGTGATGGCACCGGTCTGGTGGCAGCTGATCGAGGCTTCGGCGCGGTCCTCGGCCAGGCCCAGCCCGCCCTTGATGCCGCCGGTCTTGGCGCGCGACACATAGCAGGTCACGCCCGCCACCTTGGGGTCGTCATAGGCATCGACGACGATCTTGTGGTCGGGGCCCAGAAATTTGAAGACCGTGTCCACCGAGCCTATGGTCTCGGTCTGGGCGGCGGCGCCGCAGCCCGCAAGGGCGAGAATCAGCAGGGCTTTGAGCGTTTTGTTTGGCATGGGGCAAAAAAAAGGGGGCAATGAGCCCCCTTTGTACCATTCGCGCCGGCGTTCAGGGCGCTGGGCTGCCGGCCGCTTCATCGACATGCTTTTGCAGATGGGCCAGCGCCAGTTCCACCTGGTCGATCAGCACCAGGCACAGGTCGCCGGGCTGCAGGCGCGCGAGAGCGTGGTCGATGGCGACAAACTCGCCCTGGATCTCGGTGACGTAGCTGGTGCGGCTGGCGCCGGCCAGGCCCTGCTGCAGCAGGCGCAGCACTTCGCCGTCCTCGCGGCCGCGCTGGCAGGCGTCCTGGTAGAGCACCACATCGTCAAACGCCTGGCCCAGGATCTTGGTCTGCTCGCTGATGTCCTGGTCGCGGCGGTCGCCCGCGCCGCTGATCACCACGCTGCGCTTCTTCGCGGGCATGGCTTCGACGGCCTGGACCAGCGCGCGCATGGCGTCGGGATTGTGGCCGTAGTCGGCAATGATGGTCGCGCCGCGGTAGTCCATGACGTTGAAGCGTCCGGGCGCGTTGTCGCTGTCGTTGACAAAGCCCGACAGGCCGCGGCGAATGGTTTCCCAGGGCAGGTTGGCGCCCCAGGCCGCAGCGGTTGCGGCCATCACGTTCTCGACCTGGAAGCCTATGGTGCCGGCGCGCGTGATCGGCACGTCGCGCAGCGAAATGGTCTCGCGCCACGAGCCTTCGGCAGCAACGATGGAGTCGCCGTCGACATAGACCACGCGGTTGCCCTGGGCGCGGTGCGTGGCCATCACGGGGTGGTGGCGGTCGGCCGCGAAGTAGATGATCTTGCCGGGGCAGACGCTGGCCATGGCCGCCACATGCGGGTCGATGGCGTTGAGCACGCCGTAGCCCGTGGGCGCGACGTTCTGCACGATCACGCGCTTGAGCACGGCCAGATCTTCGACGGTGGTGATGAAGTTCAGGCCCAGGTGGTCGCCTTCGCCCACATTGGTCACCACGGCCACCTGGCAGCGGTCGAAGCCCAGGCCTTCGCGCAGAATGCCGCCGCGCGCGCATTCGAGCACGGCAGCGTCGACTTCGGGGTGTGCCAGCACATTGCGCGCGCTGCGCGGGCCCGAGCAGTCGCCGCTGTCGATCTGGCGGCCGTTGACGTAGACGCCGTCGGTGTTGGTCATGCCCACGCGCAGGCCATGGGCCGCGAACAGGTGGCCGATGATGCGCGCCGTGGTGGTCTTGCCGTTGGTGCCGGTCACGGCAATCACCGGAATCCGGCCGTCCTGGCCATGGGCAAACAGCTGGTCGACCATGGGCACGCCGACATGGCGCGGCTTGCCGAACGAGGGTGCCAGATGCATGCGCAGGCCGGGCGCGGCATTGACTTCGACCACGCCGCCGTTCTGTTCCTCGAGCGGGCGCAGCATGGTTTCGCAGACCACGTAGACGCCGCAGATGTGCAGGCCTAAGGTCTGCGCGGCCTCGATGGCGCGCTCCGCGATCTCGGGGTGCACGTCGTCGGTCACGTCGGTGGCGCTGCCGCCGGTCGACAGATTGGCGTTGTTGCGCAGCACCACGCGCTGGCCCTGGGCCGGCACGGAGTCGGGCGTCAGGCCTTCGGCGGCAATATGCGCGACCGCAATGTCGTCCAGGCGGATCTTGGTCAGCGCCGTGCCATGGCCCGAGCCGCGACGCGGGTCGAGGTTGACGGTGTCGACCAGTTCGCGCACCGTGTGCTGGCCGTCGCCCAGTACCTGGGGCGGCTCGCGGCGCGCGGCGGCAACCAGCTGGTCGCCGACCACCAGCAGGCGGAAGTCATGGCCGGGCAGGAAGCGCTCGACCATCACCGTGCCGTATTTTTCGGCCGAAGCGTAGGCCGCGGCGAGCTGGCTGCGCTCGGTCAGGTTGACCGTCACGCCCTTGCCCTGGTTGCCGTCCTGGGGCTTGACCACCACCGGCAAACCGACTTCAAGCGCGACTTCCCAGGCTTCGTCCACCGATTCGACCGGGCGGCCCAGCGGCACGGGAACGCCGGCCGAGTGCAGCAGGCGCTTGGTCAGGTCCTTGTCCTGGGCGATGGATTCAGCGACGGCGCTGGTGTTGTCGAGTTCGGCCGCCTGGATGCGGCGCGCCTTCGCGCCCCAGCCCAGCTGCACCAGCGAGCCCGAGGTCAGGCGGCGAAACGGAATGCCGCGCGCCACGGCGGCGTCGACGATGGCGCCCGTGGAGGGGCCGATGCGCTCGTCTTCATCGAGTTCGCGCAAGGCGCTGATGGCGGCTTCGGCATCGAAAGCGGTGTCGTTGAGCGCGGCCTGGACCAGCTCCAGCGCCTTTTCCATCGCCAGCCTGCCCACGGCTTCCTCGGTGTATTCGACCACCACCTGGAAAGTGCGCGCCTCGAGCGTCTCGTGCGTGCGGCTGAAGGTCACGGGGCAGCCGGCCTGGGCCTGCAGCGACAGCGCCGCGACTTCCAGCACATGGGCCAGCGACAGGTACTGGTCGGCGCCATGCGGTTGCAGCGGCGCGATGGTGGGAAAGCGCGCGCGCAGCTTCTCCTCGAAGCCGGCAATCGCCGTGTAGCACTGTTCGTTTTCCTCGCACTGCACGATGGCTTCAATGGCGGTGCTGCGGGTCCAGAGATTGGGGCCACGCAGGGCGCGGATGCGGGTGATCTGCATATTCGGTTCTTTCAGATGGCGGGCTGGCGTGGGGCCGGCCGGGCATGCATGTCGTCGTGGTGTGCGTTAAATCAGTTGGCGTATTCGAAGGTCTTGATGCCGGCGCCGATCAGATCGGGCGAGATATCAAGCGCCCAGGCGGCGGCAATCGCGGCCAGCAGCGCCGGCGTGTCGGGGCGCTTGCCGCCGGGCAGCGCAAGCGCGTCCAGCGTGCCCAGAACGCGCTCCTGTGCGCCCGTGGCCAGCACCACATTGTTGCCCTTGACAAGCACGGCGCGACCGCCTTCGTTGTCCTGGCGGTGGGCCGCGACCACGGGGTTGGCCGCGTCCAGCGTGTACAGGATCACTTCGCCGTCGCTGAGCTCGGCCAGGTCGGCGACTTCGGCCAGGTCGGCATTGAGCACGCCCGCGCCATGGCTGAGCACCACGTCGATCTGCGTGCGGATCACGCGGCGCATCTGGCCGGCTTCATGCACATCGTGGTCGGCCAGGGTCTCGTAGCCGTCCATGTCGGTGACCACGCCGATCAGGCAGCGGTCATAGGCCAGGCCTTCTTCCAGAATGGAGCGCGGCGTGGTCTGGATCACCGCGGCTTCGGCCAGGCGGTTGGTCAGCAGGCGGTGGGCGCCGGCCCAGTTGGCGGTATCGGTCTTCTGCGTCTGGCGGTTGGCCAGGAACATGCCTTCGCTGCTGGCCACGCCAGTGCGCTTGCCCGACAGCTGCAGCAGCCAGCCGACGAGGCGGGCGATGAAGGCATTTTCACGCGTGCCGACAATGCCGACCACGGGAATGCGGCCCGCATCGCGGTCTTCCTCGCTGCGCGGGAACAGGTGGTCGGCAATCGCCATGCCCACGGGGCGCGGCGCGCCATTGGTGGGCTTGAGATGCATCAGCAGGCCGGGGCCGGCGTTGACTTCGAGGATCGCGCCCTGGCCCTGCATGGGCTGGGACACGTCCTTGAGAATCATGTCCATGCCCGCGATGTCCAGGCCGACGATCTTCGCGGCCAGCGTCGCGTAGTAGGCGACGTCGGGGTGTACGTCGTCGGTGCAGTCGATTGCCATGTTGCCGTTGCGCTGCAGCAGCACCGCCTGGCCCTTGGGAATGACGGATTCGGGCGTGACGTTCTGGCGGTTGAGCTCGAGCTTCACGGCGCCGGCCTGCAGGTTGATCCAGTCCAGCGGGAATTCCTGCTCGGGGCCGCGGCGCGGATCCTGGTTGAGCACTTCGACCAGCTGGCTCAGCGTTGCCGTGCCATTGCCGTAGACGCTCACGGTCTCGCCCTTGGTCGCGGCCACGACCTTGCCGCCGACCACCAGGATGCGGTGCTCGACGCCATCGATGAACTTCTCGACGATCACGTCCGAGCCTTCGGGCTGGGCCAGCGCAAAGGCGGTCTTGATGTCGGCTTCGTTGTACAGCTCCAGCGTCACGCCGCGCGCGTGGTTGCCATCCGATGGCTTGACGGTCACGGGCGTGCCGATCTCCTGGGCGACTTCCCAGGCTTCCTCGGGGCTGTTGACCACCTGGCCTTCGGGCACGGGCACGCCGCAGGCGGCGAGCAGGCGCTTGGTGAAATCCTTGTCCTGGGCAATGCCTTCGGCAATCGCGCTGGTCTGGTCGGACTCCGCGGTCCAGATGCGGCGCTGGGCCGCGCCATAGCCGAGTTGCACCAGGTTGCCGTCGTTGAGGCGGATATGCGGAATGCGGCGTTCGCTCGCGGCATCGACGATGCAGCCGGTCGACGGGCCGAGGTAACGGTCGTTGATCGCGGTCTTGATCGCGTGGATGGCGGGCTTGAGGTCGAACGGCTGGTCGTTGATCGCCGCCATCAGCAGCTTGTGGCCCATTTCCAGTGCCACGCGCGCCACCGCTTCCTCGGGGCAGCGGAACACCATGCGGTAGACACCGCGCTGGGAGATTTCACGCGTCTGGCCGAATTCGGCGGGCAGGCCGGCGAGGTTCAGCAGCTCGATGACCACATGCTCGAGCACATGGCCCATCCAGGTTCCGCCCTCGAGGCGCTGAATGAAGCCGCCGCGCTCGCCGACGCCGCAGGTGTGCTCTATCAGGTCGGGCAGCCAGCTGGTCAGACGCTCGTTGAGGCCGGGAATCTTGTTGGACGGATATTCTTCGAGCTCACCCAGATCCAGCCACACCTCGAGCACGGGCCTATAGGTCCAGACACTGGGGCCACGCAGGAAGGTAGTACGCAGGAGTTGGATGTCGTTGAGTTTCGCCATGTCATTCAGCGGGTAAAGAGGGGGGAGCGCAGGATTTTCGGATCCTGGGCAGGAATGAAAGGCATTGTGCCGCTTGTCAGCCTAATTGCAGGCTCGCGCGTTGAGCAATGAGTAACGAGCGTCCGGCGCAGCCACGTTTACCATGCCGATACGGTAGTCGGCAAGACTCTTGGAGCCGCCAGCGGCGGAGGAAAATAATTCAACATGCAACATCACCATACTGTGGACGCTTCGGCAGTCTTTGCCGGCCCTCTGGGGGACGAACTGCGAGCAAAGCTCGCTTCTGATGAGAACGTTCTAGCCATCGTCCCGGTTGACCTGAGTGCTGATTTGCA
This sequence comes from Comamonas sp., assembly GCA_037968595.1. GTDB lineage: Bacteria > Pseudomonadota > Gammaproteobacteria > Burkholderiales > Burkholderiaceae_C > Comamonas. The sequence continues at coordinate 12,217 of JBBKVU010000615.1, read as the reverse complement.
GTTTGGCAATGGTCTATTGGCCCTGACGCAAGAAAGGTTGCTGTCCTGCGACCCCAAGACCCATCAGTGGAGTGAGTGGGCGCTGGCCATCGACCAGAGCCTGCGCCTGCACGACCATGGCGGTGTCGGTCATCTTGAACTGCACAACCACGATGCCCGCCTGGCCCACTGGTTTGTCACGCTGAGCCACCAGGCGGCGATGGTGCTGCTGCAGCAGCAGTTCGACCGCCAGCGCGAGCGCATCGCGCGCCAGCAGGCCTACAGCGCGGTCGAAGACGAAGAAACCGCGCACTGCCCGGTCTGCCACGCCACGCTGCCGCCCAACACCGACGACTGCCCGGCCTGCGCGCGCCAGCAGGCGCCCCAGACCTCGACCTGGGTGCTGCTGCGCCTGTGGCGCTTTGCCAAGCCCTATCAGGGCCAGCTGCTGCTGGGCTTTGTGCTGACGCTGGCGACCACCTGCGCCCAGCTGGTCGCGCCGTACCTGACCATCCCGCTGATGGACAAGATCCTGATCCCGTTCCAGAACGGCGAGAAGATCGACTCCGGCCTGGTCGGCTTCTACCTGAGCGCGCTGCTGGGCTCGGCGCTGCTGGCCTGGGCGCTGGGCTGGGCGCGCACCTTCGTGCTGGCCAAGGTTTCCGAGCGCATAGGCGCCAACCTGCGCACCACCACCTACAACCACCTGCTGACGCTGTCGCTCGACTACTACGGCAGCAAGCGCACTGGCGACCTGATGGCGCGCATCGGCGCCGAAACCGACCGCATCAACCTCTTTCTGTCGCTCAACGCGCTTGATTTCGTCACCGACGTGCTGATGATCGTGATGACTTCGGTGATCCTGTTCTCGATCAACCCCTGGCTGGCGCTGGTGACGCTGGTGCCGCTGCCCTTCATTGCCTGGATGATCCACACCGTGCGCGACCGCCTGCGCACCGGCTTCGAGAAGATCGACCGCGTCTGGTCCGAAGTCACCAACGTGCTGGCCGACACCATTCCCGGCATCCGCGTGGTCAAGGCCTTTGCCCAGGAAAAGCGCGAGGCCGCGCGCTTCGACGAAGCCAACCAGATCAACCTGCAGGCCAACGACAAGGTCAACAAGACCTGGTCGCTGTTCACGCCCACGGTGACGCTGCTGACCGAAATCGGCCTGCTGATCGTCTGGGGCTTCGGCATCTACCTGGTGGCCGACGGCTCGATCACCGTCGGTGTGCTCACCGCGTTCATCGCCTACATCGGCCGCTTCTATACGCGCCTCGACTCCATGAGCCGCATTGTCTCGGTCACGCAGAAGGCCGCGGCCGGCGCCAAGCGCATCTTCGACATCCTCGACCACGTGAGCAACGTGCCCCAGCCCGCCAACCCGGTGAAGATGGACAAGGTGCAGGGCGCGATCACCATGAAGGACGTGGGCTTTCGCTACGGCAGCCGCAGCGTGATCAAGCACCTGGACCTGCACATCAAGCCCGGCGAGATGATAGGCCTGGTCGGCCACAGCGGCTCGGGCAAGAGCACGCTGGTCAACCTGATCTGCCGCTTCTTCGATGTCTCGGCCGGCTCCATCCAGCTTGACGGCGTCGACGTGCGCCGCATCTCGGTGTCCGACTATCGGCGCAAAATCGGCCTGGTGCTGCAGGAGCCGTGCCTGTTCTTCGGCACCATTGCCGAGAACATCGCCTATGGCAAGCCCGAGGCCACGCGCGCCGAGATCGTTGCCGCGGCACGCGCCGCCCATGCGCATGAATTCATCCTGCGCCTGCCCCAGGGCTATGACTCGCTGGTCGGCGAGCGCGGCCAGAGCCTGTCGGGCGGCGAGCGCCAGCGCATCAGCATTGCGCGCGCGCTGCTGATCGACCCGCGCATCCTGATCCTCGACGAAGCGACTTCGGCGGTCGACACCGAGACCGAAAAGGAAATCCAGAAGGCGCTCGACAACCTGGTGCAGGGCCGGACCACGATTGCCATTGCCCACCGCCTGTCGACGCTGCGCAAGGCCGACCGCCTGGTGGTCATGGACCGCGGCGAGATCGTCGAGGTCGGTCCGCACGACGAACTCATTGCGCTGCGCGGCGCCTACTGGCGGCTCTACGAAGCCCAGGCGCGCCGCGCCGAAGAAGATGCCCAGGCCGCGGGCCTGGTGCTGCAAACCACGTTGCTCAAGGACTGACGCCATGGACCACATCTTGGATATGACCCCGCTGAACCTGCAGGTGCAGCGCGATGCCCATGGCTGCCTGGTGCTGACCCTGGCCGACGGCAGCGAGCATGTGGGCGTGGTGCCGGTGCGCGCCTTTCCCATGGCTGCGCCCGCCGAGGGACTGTCGCTGATGCGCAGCGATGGCAAGGAGGCACTGTGGGTGGCGCACATGGACCAGCTGCCGCCTGTCGCGCGCTTGCTGATCGAGCAGGACCTGGCGGTGCGTGAGTTCGTTCCTACCATTCTCAAGATCCGCAGCGTCTCGAGCTTTTCGACGCCCAGCACCTGGGAGGTCGACACCGATCGCGGCCCTACCCAGCTGGTGCTCAAGGCCGAGGAAGACATACGCAAGCTCCATGGCCGCACCCGGCTGCGCATTTCGGGCAGCGACGGCGTGCAGTTTTCCGTGCCCGACACCATGGCGCTCGATCGTCCTTCGCAGCGCCTGCTTGAGCGATTTCTATAGCACTCAGGTGAGGCGGGAGCTCCGTTTGGGCGGGGTCAGGAAAATTGCTGCAAAAAATATCGATTTTTTTGCAGAAAATCCTTTATTTTTGGCTGGTGTTGCCGATCAAGGTACGAGGGCGGGAAGTTTTCGCCATTCGCCATACGTTTTGAGCCACCGAAGGATGCACCATGCCAATCACACCTGTCGATCGATCGTCCGCCTGGCGACCTCCGGGCGCTGATTTGTATTCCACCGGCGCATCGGGCACCGTGCCGGTGCGTCCCATCAACCCCGCCAATGCGGTTGAATCCACCGACCGCCTGGGTGAAGGCGCGATCGTGCGCGAGCCCGACAAGCCGTCGGCGCCCGATCAAGGCAATCGCGACTGGACCGCCGTCGAGGAAAAGAAGCAGGTCGAGGAAGTCGAGGAGCCGCCCAAGGAGCCCATCCACAAGCAGTTGATCGAGCATTTCCAGTCGCTGTGGCTGGCCAGCGCGCGCGTGGTCGACAACGCCCCGCAGATCAGTCAGACCGACGAGGCCGAGCGCAACAAGCTGATCGTCAAGGACGAACCGCTGACCTACTCCGAGCCCAAGACCAAGCGCACGCGCGGGCTTTGAGCTTTTTCGGGCTTGGCTCGGGGTGAACGGCCTGGGCGCACGCCCTGAGTTTTGCTTGACCCGTTCGTCCTGAGCTTGCCTCACCGGCCGGGTCGAAGGATGAACTGCGTGCGGTCAAAAGAAGCTACTTCGCATTTTCCTGCTGCGCCGCCTTGGCAGCGCGCTCGGCGCGGTACTGCAGTGCAAACACTTCGACCTCCTCGAACGACACAAAGCCATCCTTGTCGGTGTCGGCGGTGTCGAAGGCCGCGGCCAGCCGCGGGAACAGCGCGACTTCGGTGCGGCTGAGCTTGCCGTCCTTGTTGAAGTCCAGCAGCTGGAAATCGCGCCTGGCCTTGATTTCGCCCTTGGTCAGCGGCGCGCCGGTGGCGCTTTCAGCGGGTGGCGCAGCGTCGGCGGGCGCGGTCTGCGCCAGGCCCAGGCCGCAGGCGGTCAACAGCACCAGGCCGCACAACAGCCCGGCAGCGCGCTGCTGCAGGGGAAGGGTAAAAATGGAATTTGCCATGCAAACCATGGTGCCACGGCGCGCCGCTGCGCGCCCGCAACCATGCAATCACCCCTCGCCGGACTGCTTGCGCCTGGTTGCAGATGTTTCCTGCAGGCTGGAGGCAATGCCGCTGCGCACATGGCCCGCAGGCACATGCAGCGCTGCATTGCGCACATGGCCGGTCTGGTCGTCAAAGAAGAAGTCGGGCTCGAATTCGCGCAGGAAGGCGCCCTTGCTCAGGCCGCCGAGGAACATCGCCTCGTCGACCGCGATGTTCCAGCTCATCAGCGTCTGGATCGCGCGCTTGTGCGCCGGCGCGCTGCGCGCCGTGACCAGCGCCGTGCGAATGCGCATGCCGGGAACCTCGGCGGCCATCTGCTGCAACCGGTGCAGGGCGGCGAGCAGCGGCTTGAATGGCCCGTCGGGCAGCGGCTGGCCGTGGCGATCGGTCTCGTGGCGCTGGAAGGCTTCCAGGCCTTCGGCCTGGTAGACGCGTTCGGCTTCGTCGGAAAACAGCACGGCGTCGCCGTCAAACGCAATGCGCACTTCGTTCGGGTGCGACAGGCTGGCCTGCACCGAGTCGGTGAACACATGGGCTGCGGGGTAGCCCAGGCGCAGCGCCTCGGTCACGTCGTCGGCGTTGGCCGAGAGAAACAGGTGGGCGCCCAGCGGACGCAGATAGCCGAACGGCGGCCGGCCCTGGGTGAACACGCCGCGCTGCAGCGCAATGCCCGCCGACTCGGCCGAATGAAATACGCGCAGCCCGCTGACCGGATCGTTGCGCGACAGGATCACGACCTCGACGCGCCGGGCATCGGGGGTGTTGAAGGCAAGCAGCTTTTGCACCAGTGAGAATGCAATGCCGCGCTGCGCCGGAATTTCCAGCCGCGCGCGCTGCAACTCGAGGTAGGTGGCGGCGTCGCTGCGCTCGAACAGGCGATTTTCTTCCTCGAAGTCAAACAGCGCGCGCGAGGAAATCGCGACCACCAGCTTGTCTTCAAGAGTGATGGACATCCTGGGCCTGGCTATTTGACGAACTGGTTGAGTTCAATGATGGGCATCAGCACCGCCAGCACGATCAGCATCACCACCAGACCCATGACGACGATCAGCAGCGGCTCGAGAATGGTTGCCAGGTGCATGGCCCGGCGCTGGACTTCGGTCGACAGCTGGTTGGCCGCGCGCTGCAGCATCACGGGCAGCTGGCCGGTCTGCTCGCCCAGGCGCGCAAACATCGCCAGCAGGCCGGGAAAGCGTTTCTTGGCCAGCGCCGAAGCCAGCGGCGCGCCTTCGCGCACCAGCACCAGAGCGTCCAGCGCATCGGCGCGCAGCGCGCGGTTGCCCAGGGTTTCAGCGGCGGCCTGCAAGGCCTTGAGAATCGGCACGCCCGCGCCGGCCAGCATGGCCAGCGTGCTGGCAAAGCGCGCGGCGTTGTAGCTGCGCGCCAGTCGCCCGATCAGCGGCAGGCGCAGCCAGGCGGCGTCAAAGCGCTCGCGCGTCGCCGGGTTGCGCAGCAGGTGGCGGCCCAGCAGCGCCGCAAGCACCAGCATTCCCAGCATTGCCCAGCCGTAGTCGCGCACGAAATCGCTGATGGCCAGCAAGGCCACGGTCAGCATGGGAAGCTGGCGCTTGGTGCCGACAAACACGCCGGCCACCTGCGGCACGACATAGCTCACCAGAAACAGCACGATCACGATGGCCACCAGCGAGACGATGGCCGGATAAAGCGAGGCGCCGATCAGCTTGGACTGCAGCGCCTGGCGCGCTTCTAGGTCGTCGGCAAGATTCGCCAGCACCAGGCCCAGGCTGCCGCTGGACTCGCCCGCGCCTATGACCGCGCAATAGATTTCGGAGAACTCGCGCGGGTGCTGCTGCAGCGCGCGCGAAAAAGTCGAGCCGGCGTTGACCTCGGCGCGCAACGTGGCCAGCAGATGGTGCTGGCGCTGGTCTTCGGCCTCGTCGGCCAGCGCGCTGAGCGCGCGTTCCAGCGGCAGGCCGGACGTCACGAGTCCGGAGAGCTGGCGCGTCCAGACCGCCAGCGCACTGGCATTGAACACCGGCCGGGTGAACCAGCGTTCCTGCCAGCTCAGCTCCGTGCCGGGCGCGCTGCCCGATCCCAGCGGGACCACGGACAGCGGCACCAGCGCCTGGGCACGCAGCAGATTGCGCGCCGACTTGGCGTTGTCGGCCTCGAGCGTACCCTTGCGGGCGGCGCCCTGGGCGTCTAGGGCTTCGAAAGAGAAAGCAGGCATGGGAAACAGGCAGGGCGTGCGATAGGAGGTCAGCACATGTTAGCTGCTGGCGATGACATTGCGGGTACGCTTTCAGCGTTGATCGTCGCCCGCCGCGGCCCTGTCCTTCAGCCGGCCATGGCCTGGGCGGCAATTTCCAGCGAACGCAGGCGCAGATCGGGGTCGTAGACATCGCTGACCAGCATGAACTCATCGGCCTGCGTGGATTGGGCCAGCGACTGGAAGTGGCTGCGCACGGTGTCCAGGCTGCCGACCACGCCGGCGCGCAGGAAGTCATGAATGGCCGCGCTTTCCGAAGGCGAAAGCTGGGCCGCGTAGTTCTCCACGGGCGGCTGCAGCCGCGTGCGGTTGCCGGTGAGAATGCCCAGGATGCGCTGGTAGGTGCTGCTGGCAAGGAATTGCGCTTCCTCGTCGGTGGGCGCGGCAACCACGGGCACGCCGACAATCGCATAGGGCTTGGCCAGCGTTGCCGAAGGCCGGAACAGTTCGCGGTACATGTCGAGCGCCTGGTGCAGCATGCGCGGCGCGAAATGCGAGGCAAAAGCATAAGGCAGGCCCATGTGGGCCGCGAGCTGGGCCGAGAACAGGCTGGAGCCCAGCAGCCAGATCGGCACATTGGTGCCCGCGCCCGGCATGGCAATGATGCGCTGGCCCGGCGTGGCCGGGCCCAGCAGCTGCTGGAGTTCGGCGACATCGCGCGGGAAGTCCTGCTCGGTTTCCACGCGGTCGCGGCGCAGCGCGCGCATGGTCGGGCCGTCGGTGCCGGGCGCGCGGCCCAGGCCCAGGTCGATGCGGCCAGGATAGAGTTCGGCCAGCGTGCCGAAGGCTTCGGCGACCACCAGCGGCGCATGGTTGGGCAGCATCACGCCGCCCGAGCCCACGCGAATGCTCTTCGTGCCGCCAGCGATATGGCCTATCAGCACGGCCGTCGCCGAACTGGCAATGCCCGGCATGTTGTGGTGCTCTGCGAGCCAGTAGCGCGCAAAGCCCAGCTCTTCGGCCTTTTGCGCGGTGCGCAGCGCGATCTCTAGCGCCTGGCCCACGCTGCCTCCTTCGCGCACGGCGACGAGATCCAACAGGGAAAGGCGGATGTCTTGGAGATTTTTCAGCATGCAGTGGGTCTTTCGTTTGGCCTGAAGGGCTCACATCGCCAGAAGCCAATCAACGTGGCGTGTGGCCGCTCCAGCATCCGAAGATGCGGGTGAGCGCGGCACTATCAAGGGGTGTAGCGCCGGGTGATTTCGTTCTTGCAGGTTATACCGACGACGATGCACCAGATGAAGGACAGCACGGCAATCCCCCAGTTGTTGCTGCCCATTTCCATGGCAATGAAGGACAGCGGCAGCGCGATCAGCGCAGCCAGGCGTATGCAGCGGCGCAGCTGGCTTTCCGACAACCGGGGCTTGTAGAACAAAAGCAGCCCGTAGCTGGCAATCGCCAGCAGGACCAACAACAAAAAGGTTTCGCCGCCGTAGGGCGCGCTCCAGGTGCTCAGGGTTTGCATCATGACAAGTATTGTCACCGCAAGCACGGCGCCCGCAAGCACGGCGCCCGCAAGCGCGGCGCCCGCAGGGGCATGGCCTTCAGTGGATGTTGAGCGTGCCCTTCATCGCATTCCAGGCGATGGCATTGATGGAGTGCTTCACGCGCAGGGGCTGCATGAAGGTGGCCAGCGTATTGCGCGGCTTGTCCAGGTCGTTTTCGCTCAAGCAACTGTTGCTGCCGTTGAATCCGTTCATGGTGTCGTCGGAGCCGGCCGGGGTGAAGTGGGTCTGCCATTGCACGTAGAAGCGCGAACCGTTGGGAAAGGTGGCGGCACCCAGCGCCTTGGGGTTCAGCGTGAACAGGCTGTGCACCACGCTGCCGAATGCCTGCTCGTTGGCCTGGAGTTCTCGCACGAATTCCGCCATCGACCGATTGGAAATGTCCTGCTCGCGCAATGTGAGTTCAAACAGCGCCACCTTGGCCACCGTGCTTTCGGACTGGCCGTGGCTCTTCAGCCAGTCGAACAGCTTGTTTTTGGCGGAAATCTCGATTCTTGCAGGATTGCCGCGGGAGCGCAGATAGTCCTCGCGCCCGGTGTGGCTGAAGCCATTCACGCTCTCCTGGCAGATCCGGGCATGGTCCAGCGTCCTGGGATTGCCGCGGATCAGGCCGCCGTAAACCGGATTCCAATGCAGTTGGCCGGCCGCATTGGCTGTGCCGTCGCTGCTGTCCAGATAGAACTCGTAATTGGTGGCGTCCTTGAAGTTGAATGACACCAGGCGCGGCGATTCGTCCGCGACGTCGGCACCTACGCGCAGCAGCGGTGCCGCGCCTTCCGCCAGACCCTTTTCGAGCAGTGTTGCCGCGGTGCGCGCATTGTCGCCAATGCCCTGGGTGCTTGAAAAGCTGAGCTCGGGCTGCTTGCGGTAGTCATCGATCTCGGTGACATGGATGTCCAGCTGCCTTGCCACCGCTTGCCTGGCCTCGGCCCGCGAGACGCCCGAACGCTTGATATGGCTCTGCACCAGGGTCTCCAGCGGGTCGCCGGGCGTGAGTGCGGCCGCATCCGCAGCATCCTTGCGGGCTCTGAGCTTCTCGGCATCTTCGCCCACGCTGCAGGCCGCCAGCAAGAGGGAGAGCAGGGTCGCCGTGAGGTGGCGTGGCCATCGAGCGTTGATCATGGTTGGCATGCGGTTGACCCCAGAGCAACTGACCGGCGCCGTGGGCGCTGCCTGCGGCGCTGGGCAGATAGAAGTTGTCCGGGGGCTTGAAGTCGTCGCCGGCATCGGCGTCGTCGCTGCCGCCGCCGGCGCCGAGCGCGAGAGTCACTGCGGTGGCCCAGGCGACCTGGCTGAAACGGCAAAGGATTTGATAGCCGGAAAGTATTTTTTATTTATTTCAATAGTTTTATTCTATATGTTTGTGTTTTTTGATGCGCAGGAGAACTTCGCGCGCGGGCTGAGTGGCCGAAGCCCTGGATCGCTGTCCATGCCGCCAGGGCGCACCGGCCGCTGCGCGGCGTGCCGGCATAAATGAGTGACCTGGACAGGGCTTGGGTTCCACGCGCCTATCCAGGCCCTGTCCCGGGCATGCAAGACGGGCCGGGGCCCGAGCGGGCGTCAGGCGCTGTGGAGTAACGCCTGGAGCGTATTTTTCAGCGGAAAGCCGGCTGCAAAAGCCGCCACGCTGGGTGCGGGGTGAGCGCGGCCAGCGCTTGCCGCTGGATGGCAAACGCCGGCGTACCCATGGCTGCGGCTCAGTCCCGGGTCACCCGCAGCACCTCTTCGGGCGTGGTGATGCCCGAGCGCACCAGGCGTTCGCCGTCGTCGCGCATCAGCGTCATGCCGCTGGCCAGCGCCGCCGCCCGGATATCGGCTTCGCTGGCCTGGCCGTGGATCTGGCTGCGGATCGCGTCGTTGACCACCAGCAGCTCGAACACGCCGGTGCGGCCCTTGTAGCCGCTGGGCTCGGACTTGTCTATCTTGCGCACCAGCCGCTGGGCCAGCACGCCCAGCAGCGAGCTGCTCAGCAGGAAGGGCTCGACGCCCATGTCGATGAGACGCGTGACGGCGCTGGGCGCGTCGTTGGTGTGCAGCGTCGCCAGCACCAGGTGACCTGTCAGCGAAGCCTGGATGGCGATCTGCGCCGTCTCGAAGTCGCGGATTTCGCCGATCATGATCACGTCCGGGTCCTGGCGCAGGATGGCGCGCAGCGCCTTGGCAAACGTCAGGTCGATCTTGGAGTTGACCTGGGTCTGGCCAATGCCCGCGAGCTCATACTCGATCGGGTCTTCCACGGTCATGATGTTGCCGCTGGACGCATCGAGCCGCTGCAGCGCCGCGTACAGCGTCGTGGTTTTGCCCGAGCCCGTGGGGCCGGTGACCAGGATGATGCCGTGCGGCTGGCGGATCAGCGCTTCGATGCGCGCCAGCGTCTCGCCCTGCATGCCCACGGACTCCAGCGACAGCTTGGAGCCGCTCTTGTCGAGCAGACGCAGCACAGCGCGTTCGCCATGGGCGCTGGGCAGCGTGGAGACGCGCACGTCGATGGCGCGCGTGCCCAGGCGCAGGCTGATGCGCCCGTCCTGCGGCATGCGCTTTTCGGAGATGTCGAGATCGGCCATGATCTTCAGCCGCGAGATCAGCGCCGCATGCAGCGCGCGGTTGGGCTGAACGACTTCGCGCAGGTCACCGTCGACGCGAAAGCGCACGCTGGAATGGCGTTCGTAGGGCTCGATGTGGATGTCGCTGGCGCCGTCGCGCGCGGCCTGGGTCAGCAGCGCGTTGAGCATGCGGATGATGGGCGCGTCGTCGGCGGTCTCCAGCAGATCTTCCACCGCCGGAAGATCCTGCATCATGCGCGACAGATCGGCGTCGGACTCGACTTCGCTGACCACGCGCGCCGCGCTTGACTCGCCCTGGGCATAGGCGGCGCTGATGCGCTGCGCCAGCAGGCCGGCCTCAATCGCCTGCCACTGCGGCACGGCGTATTTGCGCTGCACTTCGGACAGCGCCTGGAAGTCGGGCGCGGGACCATGCCAGAGCACGGGCTGCTGGCCGTCGTCCTCGAGCAGCAGTTGCGCGCTGCGGGCATAGGCGTAGGGCAGGGGATAACGCATGGATCAGGGCGCGCTGTAGGCGTCGTCGGTGTCGGTGATGGGCACGATGCGTGGACGCGCCGGCTTGGGTGCCTCGGGCGCGAACGGCACGGTGGCCAGCGGCTGGGCTGGCGCGCCGGGCTGCAGCGCCGGCAGTACGGGCGCACCCGAGACGCTGTTGAGTATGGTGCTGGGCTGCGGCTGCAGGCCTTGTTGCGCGGCACGGATCACTTCGTAGCGGTCGGTCATCAGCGCATCGGCCGCGGCCGCGTCGCGCACCACCACGGGGCGCAGGAAGACCATCAGATTGGTCTTCTTGCGCGCCCGGTTCTCGCTGCGGAACAGGTTGCCCAGGCCGGGAATGTCGCCGAACAGCGGCACCTTGTCCTCGGCCTGCGAGTAGTCGTCCTGCAGCAGTCCGCCCAGCACGATGATGCTGCCGTCCTCGACCAGCACGTTCGACTCGATGGAGCGCTTGCTCGTGGTCGGGCCGTTGATGTCCTTGAGCGTCGAGCTGTCGATCTTCGAGACTTCCTGGTAGACCGACATCTTCACGGTGCCGTTCTCGTTGATCTGCGGGCGCACGCGCAGCATCAGGCCCACGTCCTTGCGCTCCACGGTGGTGAACGGGCTCACGCCCGAAGTGCCGGTGGTGCTGGCGTAGGAGCCGGTCACGAACGGCACGTTGTTGCCGATGATGATCTTGGCTTCCTCGTTGTCGAGTGTCATCAGATTGGGCGTGGACAGCACGTTGGCATCGCCGCTGTTCTGCAGGAAGTTGGCCAGCGCGCCAAGGTAGTACTTGCCGTTGATGCGCGGCGCGATGCCGAAGTTCAGGCCGGCGCCAAGATTGCCCAGCGCGGTCGCCGCCGTGGTCGCGCCGCCGACCAGGCCGGCGGTCACCCCGAGGATGTTGGCGCCGCTGGTGCCCGAGTTGGTGCCGATCACGCCCATGGTGGAGCCGTTGTTGCCCAGCAGCGATTGCCACTGCACGCCGAACTGGGCCAGCTTGTTGGCCGTGACTTCGACAATCAGGCTTTCCACCAGCACCTGGGCGCGGCGCCCGTCAAGCTGGTCGATGACCGCGCGCAGCTGGCGATAGACCGGCGGCGAGGCGCTGATGATCAGCGAGTTGGTCGAGGGATCGGCCTGGATCTGACCGCCGGTCGAAGGCTGGTTGCTGCTGCCCATGCTGCCGCTGTCGGTGCCCAGGCCGCTGCTGGCGGTGCTGCTGCCCGACAGGCCGCTGCTGGTGCTGGACTGGGTGGAGGAGGTGTTGCCCAGACCGGTGGTGCGCATGCCGCCGCCGGAGCTGATCGCCGAATTGCCGCCCGCGCCCTGGCTGCCGACGCCGGCGTCGCTGGCCATGGCAGCGCGCAGCGTGGTGGCCAGCGTCACCGCATCGGCATTCTTCAGATAGACCACATGGATGTTGCCGCTGCTCGCTGCCGAGCTCGCATAGGCGGGCTGGTCGAGACGCGCGATCAGCGAGCGCACCTGGGCCAGGCGCGCGGGGTTGGAGGCGCGCACCACCAGCGCATTGCTGCGCGGTTCGGCCATCAGCGTGGTCTTGTAGCCGGTGTCGGTCTGGCCCTGGGCCACGGCGCCGGGCGCCACGCCCGCGCTGCCGC
>JBBKVU010000614.1:0-3060 GCA_037968595.1 Comamonas sp. | reverse complement strand
CTGTGGGAGCATCCTCAACGGCCACCACCGGCGGCAGGACCAGCACATGGCGGGCCTGCTGGACGCGCGCCATGGGCTCGCAATAGATGCGCGAAAACGCGGAATCGGCGCGGTGCTCGACACGCAGCACGCGGGCCACGGGAATTCCCGCGGGATAGACGCCGTCGACGCCGCTGGTCGTGAGCAGATCGCCGTCAACCACATCGGCGTTGCTGGGCACGAAGCGCAGTTCGATGTTGCCGCCGCCGCCGGGCGAAGGGTCGCCATAGGCCACGCTGCGCGCGCCGGTGCGCGGGTTGAAGACGGGAATCGCCTGGTCACGGTCGATCAGCAGCGTGACTTCGCTGCGCAGCGCATAGACCCGCGTGACCTGGCCGAGCACGCCGTTGGCGTCGAGCACCGGCGATCCCAGGGCGATGCCCGAGGTCTGGCCGCGGTCGATCACCACGCGGCGGGTATAGGGGTCGGGAGTGTCGTGCACCACTTCGGCGGCCTGCGCCGGACTGGCCAGGTGCTCGCGCAGCGCCAGCAAGGCGCGCAGGTGCAGGTTTTCATCAAGCAGCTGTTCGGCCAGATGGGCGCTTTGCGCCACCTGCACCAGCCGCTGGTCGGCCGCGCGGGTCTGGGCCTGGGCCTGCTCCAGCGACTGCATGTAGCCGGCGGCCTGCTGAACCAGCGCCACGGGCTGTATCACCAGCCATTGCACGGGATAGAGCACGCTGGCCACGACCTGGCGCACCGGCTCGGTCAATTTGAAGCGCGCGTCGGCAACCATCAGAAACAGCGCCAAGGCGCTGTAGAAAGCCATCTGTGACAGCAACGAGGGGCCCTGACGAAACAACGAGGGCGCGCGCCGATCAACGGTTCCCAAAGGCATCAGACGTGCCCCTGCGCTGCATGCGTCGCATGCAGTGAAAAATGGTGCGCCTGCATGTCATTCACTTCTCGCCCCCCGCCGCAATGCAGCCTGGTTCACTCGCTGACGAAAATGCTTCCGTAGCGATCCAGCTCATCGAGGGACATGCCGCAGCCGCGCACCACACAGGTCAGCGGCTCTTCGGCCACCAGCACCGGCAGGCCGGTTTCCTCGGCCAGCAGACGGTCGAGGTCGCGCAGCAGCGCGCCGCCGCCGGTCAGCATCATGCCGCGCTCGGCGATGTCGGCGCCCAGTTCGGGCGGCGTCTGCTCGAGCGCGTTCTTCACGGCCGAGACGATCTGGTTGAGCGGTTCGGTCAGGGCTTCGAGCACTTCGTTGCTGGAAATCGTGAAGCTGCGCGGCACGCCTTCGGAAAGGTTGCGGCCCTTGACTTCGATCTCGCGCACTTCGGAGCCGGGAAAGGCCGAGCCGATCTGCTTCTTGATCAGTTCCGCCGTGGGCTCGCCGATCAGCATGCCGTAGTTGCGGCGGATGTAGCTGATGATGCTTTCGTCGAACTTGTCGCCGCCGACGCGCACCGAGCCCTTGTAGACCATGCCGCCCAGCGAGATCACGCCGACTTCGGTCGTGCCGCCGCCGATGTCGACCACCATCGAGCCCGAGGCATCGAACACCGGCAGGCCGGCGCCAATGCCCGCGGCCATGGGCTCCTCGATCAGGCGCACGGTGCGCGCGCCCGCGGCTTCGGCCGCATCCTTGATCGCACGGCGTTCGACCTGGGTCGAGCCGCAGGGCACGCAGATGACGATGCGCGGGCTCGGAGCAAATATGTTCCGCGGGTGCACCATCTTGATAAACTGCTTGATCATCTGCTCGGTGATGACGAAGTCGGCAATGACCCCGTCCTTCATCGGCCGGATGGCTTCGATGTTGCCGGGCACCTTGCCGAGCATGGCCTTGGCCTCGCGGCCCACGGCCTGGATCACCTTCTTGCCGTGCGGGCCGCCTTCATGGCGGATCGCGACTACCGAGGGTTCGTCCAGGACAATGCCTTTGTCACGGGCGAAAATAAGCGTATTTGCTGTGCCAAGGTCAATGGCCAGGTCGGTGGAGAAATACCGACGAAAAGCTCCGAACATTCAAAAGTCCTCTCAGGCACGGTCGGCGCGTCGGCCGGCCATCGCCAGGTATCAGGGGGGGTGGGAGTGCAATTGGGTTCAATGCTGCAAATACCGCCTCAAAAGATGGTAATGCGGCAAAGCCGAGATAATACCGTATCCCCTGTGAATAACCCCTGCTGACTTGACCCGGATCACAGCTTTACTTCTGGTTTCCTCTTTCTAAAACCCTATGGCACTGACCTCTCAAGACATCGAGCGCATCGCCAATCTGGCACGGCTTGAACTATCCTCCGCCGAGAGTGAGCGCATGCTCTCCCAGCTCAACGGCTTTTTCGGCATCGTCGAGAAGATGCAGGCTGTGGATACTTCGGGCGTGGCGCCGCTGTCCCACCCCGTGGCGGCCATCGAGGACGTGCAATTGCGCCTGCGCGAGGACATTGCCAGCGAGCCCAACAACCGCGAAGCCAACCAACTGAACGCCCCGGCCGTCGAACGCGGCCTGTTCCTGGTTCCCAAAGTGATTGAGTAAGGCTTTCCCCGCATGACTTCGCATTCCACCGATCTGCACGATCTGAGCGTCACCGCGCTCGCCGAACAGCTGCGCACCCGCCAGGTTTCCGCCGTTGAAACCGCCCAGCACTTCCTGAACCGCGCCAAGGCGCAGCATACGCTGGGCGCCTATGTGGCGCTCAACGAAGAAGCCACACTGGCCCAGGCGCGCGCCGCCGATGCGCAGCTGGCCACGGGCAATGCCGGCACGCTGACCGGCGTGCCTATCGCCCACAAGGACATCTTCGTCACGCGCGATTTCCCCACCACCGCCGGCTCGAAGATGCTGGCCGGCTACCAGTCGCCGTTTGACGCGACCGTGGTCACACGCCTGGCCGAAGCCGGCGCCGTGACGCTGGGCAAGCTCAACTGCGATGAATTCGCCATGGGCTCGGCCAACGAGAACTCGGCCGTGGCCCCCATAGGCTTCGACGCCCCCGCGCCGGTGCGCAACCCCTGGGACCTGTCGCGCGTTCCCGGCGGCTCGTCGGGCGGCTCGGCCGTGGCCGTGGC
>JBBKVU010000613.1:0-4313 GCA_037968595.1 Comamonas sp. | reverse complement strand
ACCTCGCGCTGCAGCATCTGCTGCAATGCGGCTTCGTCGCGCGCCAGCGGCAGCGCGAGGTGGCGCGCGTCAAAGCGCAGGCTGGCCTGGGCCGCGCCAAACACCACGCCCCTGGGCTCGCTCACGGGAAACAGCACCGGATAGACATCGGCATGCGCGGGCGGCGCATAGGGGAAATGGGCCTGCAGCAGCGGCAGGCGCGCATCGATCATCCAGCTTGCCAGGCCGTGGATGTTGCGCAGCACCGAGACCAGGCAGAACTCGCGCATCGCGCCCAGCGGCCGCTGTTCGGTGATCACCAGTTCGGCGGTCTCGCCCTGGGTCTGCAGGCTCAACGCGATGTCGTCGGCCAGCAGACCGTGGTGGCGGCACCAGCGCGCCAGCGCCAGGCCCAGCGAGCCGCTGCTGATCGAGGCGCGTGCCAGCATGCCGTAGCTGCCCCAGGGCAGGCGCCGGCTGAACCAGCCCAGCGCCTCGTCGTCGAGTTCGCGCATCGCGGCGTCCGACAGCGCTTCCATCTGCATTGCGGTGATGCGGGCGTTGTCATCGGCCACCGACTGTGGCGCAATTTGTGCCTTGTTCAGCGCGCCGTCGGCGGACATTCCACGGTCGGCATAGGCCTGCACAATGGCCTGCACAAAGGCCATGGGTGTGAGGGCGGGATGGCCATCGGCGGCATGCGCGGCCAGCGGCTGGGGAGGGCGGACGAGAACCGGTGTGGACATGGTGCTGGCAATTATTGCAACCTTTGTGGCCTGAATGGCGCAGGGCAGACCCGTATGCTGACAGCCATGCCCTGCCTTGCCCCCGCCGTCCCCCGTCGCTCAATGCGTGGCATGGCCCGTGCTGTGCTCGTCGGCCGGCGGCAGGCCGGCCGCGCGGCGCGCCACGGCCAGGCGCTTGCGCAGCGCGACTTCGGACAGATCGAGTTCATTGACCAGGCTGCGCAGCGACTCGTCGTTGATGCGGTGCGCCTGGCGTTCGGCATACAGCACTTCGCGTTCACGCTGCAGGCAGTGGATGCGCATGTCCATTTCCATCACATAGCGCAGCTTGCGCTGCATCACCAGCTCCGGCGTCTCGCTTTGCGCCTCGACCGAGGAGGCCGAGGTGCTGCCGTCGTCCAGCAGGTTCAGCCGGTTGCGGTATTCCTGGGTCAGGTGGCCGACGACTTCCTGGCGCTGGGCCAGCCAGGCCGGGTCCCGCGGCTGCGCCTGCTCGTCGCTGAGCATCAGGCTGTTGAGTGCGGCCTGACTCGCGGCGATGCGTGCCAGGCGTTCCTCGCGCACCGTCTCGGGCTCGGCGGCCGGCGGCATGTGGCGCAGTATCCAGGGCAGGGCAATGCTGGCCAGCACCAGGGTGAACAAAATGGTGCCCGTGGCCAGGAAGATCAGCAGGTCGCGCGCCGGGAACGGCTGGCCGTTGTGCAGCAGCAGCGGCACGGACAGCGCGCCGGCCAGCGTCACCGCGCCACGAATGCCGGCAACGGTGGTGGCCAGCGTCAGCAGGCGCGAAGGCTTCTCTGCCATCTTGCCCAGGCGGTGGGCCTGGTGCAGGCTGCGCTGCACGCCCAGCATCAGCCAGACCCAGCGCATCAGCAGCAGGGCCATCGAGATCACAACCACATAGCCGACCAGAATCCACCAGTCTTCGCCGGCCGCAAACAGCGTGCTGCCGATGATGGACGGCAGCTGCAGTCCCAGCAGCAGGAAGATCGCGCCGTTGAACGCGGCTTCGACCATGGACCAGGTCGCGGTGCTCTGCATGCGCTCGGTGATGAAGTTGCCGCGGTCCAGGTCGGCGAAGTTGGTCGCCACGCCCGCGGCCACGGCCGCCAGAATGCCCGAGACGCCGATCTTTTCACCGACGATATAGGCGGCAAACGGCAGCAGCAGCAGCAGCAGCACCATTTGCGTCGCGGCCACGTCGCCCAGGCGGCGCGTGATGGTGCTGCGCGCATAGCTGAAGCCCCAGCCCAGCGCCGTGCCCACGCCCAGGCCGCCCACGGCCATCCAGGTGAAGTCCTTGGCGACATCGCCCCAGGAGAACATGCCGGTCAGCGTCGCGGCCACGGCGAACTTGAGCGCCACCAGGCCCGAGGCATCGTTGAGCAGCGATTCGCCTTCAAGCACATGCATGGTCTTCTCGGGCATGCCCAGGTTGCGCGTGATGGCCGAGACCGCCACGGCATCGGTGGGCGAGATCACGGCGGCCAGCGCAAAGGCCACCGTGAGCGGCATTGCGGGAATCATCCAGTGGATCAGATAGCCCAGACCGAGTACCGTGAACAGTACCAGCACCAGCGCCAGCTTCAGAATGGGCTTGTACAGCGCGAAGAATTCACGCTTGGGAATGCGCGCGCCATCGGAGAACAGCAGCGGTGGAATGAACAGCAACAGGAACAGCTCGGGATCGAAGGCAATGTGCAGGCCCTTCTGGGGCCAGGCAATCAGGGCGCCGAGCGCGATTTGTATCAGGGGCAGAGGAATGGCGCGGACATATCTGGCAGCGATGCCGGTCAGGGCTCCGAGCATCAGTACCAGCAAGACGGTTTCAACGGTGTGCATGCGGGCATTGTCCTCAGCGGCAAACGCTGCAGACCGCTGAATGGAAATAAAAACCACGTTTGCCGCTAGGGCAAAACATACACAAGGCAGGCCATGGGCATTCTGGACACTCGACTCAACTCCCGCTCGGCGGATTTTCTGGCCAATGCGGCCGCAATGCAAAGCGTGGTGCAGGACCTGCGCCGCCAGGTCGAGAAGGTGTTTGCGGGCGGCGGCGAAGCCGCGCGCGCCAAGCACCTGGCACGCGGCAAGCTGTTGCCGCGCGACCGCGTGCAGCAGCTGCTGGACCCGGGCACCCCTTTCCTGGAGCTCGCGCCGCTGGCCGCGCTCAACATGTATGACAACGCCGCGCCGGGCGCGGGCCTGATTGCCGGCATTGGCCGGGTCAGCGGCATCGACTGCATGATCGTCTGCAACGACGCGACCGTGAAGGGCGGCACCTACTACCCGATCACGGTGAAGAAGCATCTGCGCGCCCAGGAAGTGGCGGCGCAGAACCGCCTGCCCTGCATCTATCTCGTCGACTCGGGCGGCGCCAACCTGCCCAACCAGGACGATGTGTTTCCCGACCGCGACCATTTCGGCCGCATCTTCTTCAACCAGGCCAACCTCAGCGCCCAGGGCATAGCGCAGATCGCCGTGGTCATGGGCTCGTGCACGGCCGGCGGCGCCTATGTGCCGGCAATGAGCGACGAGTCCATCATCGTCAAGGACCAGGGCACGATCTTTCTGGGCGGCCCGCCGCTGGTCAAGGCGGCGACCGGCGAAGTCGTCAGCGCCGAAGACCTGGGCGGCGGCGACGTGCACACCCGCCTGTCGGGTGTGGCCGACCACCTCGCGCAAAACGACCTGCACGCGCTGGCGCTGGCGCGCACCGCGGTCTCGCACCTCAACCGCAGCAAGCAGCCCGATGCCGCCGACGCGCCCCCCGTGGCACCGCGCTTTCCCGCCGAGGAACTCTATGGCGTGATTCCGGTCGACACGCGCAAGCCGTTCGACGTGCGCGAAATCATTGCCCGCGTGGTCGACGACAGCCAGTTCGACGAATTCAAGGCGCGCTTCGGCAGCACGCTGGTCTGCGGCTTCGCGCGCATCGAGGGCATGCAGGTGGGCATCATCGCCAACAACGGCATCCTGTTCAGCGAGTCGGCCGTCAAGGGCGCGCACTTCATCGAGCTGTGCTGCCAGCGCAAGATTCCGCTGGTGTTCCTGCAGAACATCACCGGCTTCATGGTCGGGCGCAAGTACGAGAACGAAGGCATTGCGCGCCACGGCGCCAAGCTGGTCACGGCCGTGGCCACGGCCGCCGTGCCCAAGTTCACGATCATCATTGGCGGCAGCTTCGGCGCCGGCAACTACGGCATGTGCGGGCGCGCGTTCTCGCCGCGCTTCCTCTGGATGTGGCCCAACGCGCGCATCTCGGTGATGGGCGGCGACCAGGCCGCCGGCGTGCTCGCCACCGTCAAGCGCGACGGCATCGAAGGCCGCGGCGGCCAGTGGAGCGCCGACGAGGAGGAAGCGTTCAAGGCGCCGATTCGCCAGCAGTAAGAAGACCATGGCCACCCCTTTTTCGCGACGGCGCGGCTGTGGGACGACGGCGTGATCGACCCGGCCGACACCCGCCGCGTGCTCGCGCTGGGCTTGAGCGCGTCGCAGAATACGCCGATTCCCGAGACGAAGTTTGGTTTGTTCAGGATGTAAATCATGAGCGCACTTCAAACCATCCAAAACGGCGCCGTGCTGACG
>JBBKVU010000612.1:0-3485 GCA_037968595.1 Comamonas sp. | reverse complement strand
CCCAGGCGCTGCGCGGCGTGCGCGGCGTGGTGCTTTCGCCCGACGTGCCCGGCGACAAGCTGCTGGCCGCTTTCGGCCACGACGAGCCGGTGTTTGCCATCGACAGCGTGCAGCATGTGGGCCAGGTCATAGGCCTGGTCGTTGCCGACAGCATGCGCCAGGCGCGCCGCGCCGCGCGCCTGGTGGAATGCGACATCGAGGCCCTGCCCGCGGTGCTGGATGTGCATACCGCGCATGCGCAGCAAAGCTATGTGCTGCCGCCGGTGTTCGTGCGCCGCGGCAATGCCCAGGACGCGCTGATGCGCAGCGAGCACCGCCTCAGCGGCCGGCTCGAAGTCGGCGGCCAGGAGCATTTCTATCTTGAAGGCCAGATCGCCTATGCACTGCCGCTGGAGCAAGGCCAGTGGCAGATCCTCTCGAGCACCCAGCATCCGGGTGAAGTCCAGCATTGGGTGGCGCATGCGCTGGGCCTGGAAAACCACGCGGTCAAGGTCGAGTGCCGGCGCATGGGCGGGGGCTTTGGCGGTAAGGAAACCCAGGCCGGCCACCTTGCGGTCTGGGCCAGCGTGGCGGCGCACAAGTTCGGTTGCCCGGTCAAGCTGCGCCTGGACCGCGACGACGACTTCATGATCACCGGCAAGCGCCACCCGTTTGCCTATGAATACGACGTGGGCTTCGACGACAGCGGCCGCATCACCGGGCTGCAGCTGGAGATGCTGGTCAACTGCGGCTTCTCGGCCGACCTTTCGGGCCCGGTCGCCGACCGCGCGATCTTCCACGCCGACAACGCCTATTTCCTCAGCGACGTGGAGATCGCCTCCTACCGCTGCAAGACCAACACCCAGAGCCATACCGCGTTTCGCGGCTTCGGCGGGCCGCAGGGAGTGATCGTCATCGAGGCCATTCTGGGCGACATCGCGCGCCAGCTGGGCCGCGATGCGTTTGACGTGCGTATGCACAACCTCTACGACGCCGACCCGCAGGGGCCGCGCAGCCTCACGCACTACCAGATGCGTGTCGAGGACAACATCCTGCACGCGCTGCTGCCCACGCTGGCCGAGTCCGCCGACTACCGCGCGCGCCAGGCCGAGATCACCGCCTGGAACGCCGGCCAGCCCATCATCAAGCGCGGCCTGGCCATCACGCCCGTCAAGTTCGGCATCAGCTTCACGGCCACGCTGTTCAACCAGGCCGGCGCGCTGGTCCATGTCTACACCGACGGCAGCGTGCAGGTGAACCATGGCGGCACCGAAATGGGCCAGGGATTGAACACCAAGGTGGCGCAGATCGTTGCCGACGAACTCGGCGTGCCGCTGGCGCGGGTGCTGGTCACGGCCAGCGACACCAGCAAGATTCCCAACGCCAGCGCCACGGCGGCCTCCAGCGGCACCGATCTGAACGGCCGCGCGGCGCAATACGCGGCGCGCACCGTGCGCAACAACCTCGCGGCCTTTGTCGCCGGCCTCGACAACTGCGGCGCGGGCGCGGTGGATTTTGTCGGCGGCCTGGTGCGCACGCCCAAGAGCGAACGCCGCTGGGAAGACGTGGTCGGCGAAGCCTTTGCCAACCGCATACAGCTGTGGAGCGATGGCTTCTACCGCACGCCCATAATCCACTACGACTAGCACACGCTCACGGGCCGGCCGTTCTACTACTTCGCGTATGGCGCGGCCTGCACCGAAGTCGCCGTGGACACGCTGACCGGCGAGAGCCGCGTGCTGCGCGTGGACATCCTGCACGACGTGGGCCACAGCATCAATCCGGCAATAGACATCGGCCAGATCGAAGGCGGCTTCGTGCAGGGCATGGGCTGGCTCACGACCGAGCAGCTGGTCTGGAACGACAAGGGCCTGCTGACGACCCACGCGCCCAGCACCTACAAGATTCCCACGGCAGGCGACATTCCCGCGCATCTGCGCGTAGACCTCTGGCCCGAAGCCAATCGCGAAGACAACGTGGGCGGCAGCAAGGCCGTGGGCGAGCCGCCGTTCATGCTGGCGATCAGCGTCTACGAAGCCCTGCGCAATGCGATTGCCGCCACGCGCAGCGGCCCACTCGCGCAGCAACCGCTGGCGCTGACGGCGCCGGCCACCGCGGAAAACATCCTGCGCGCGCTGGGGCGGGTTTAGGGCGGCAGTACTGCCTGACCCGAGCAAGGCAGGCAATCTCCGACGCGTCTTAGTGAAACGGATGCGGCGGGGACTGCCGTTTGCCGTTCATGAGGACAGGGCGTTCATCCTTCGACAAGCTCAGGACGAACGGTTGTCATCCTTCGGCAGGCGCAGGACGAACGGTTGTCATCCTTCGGCAGACGCAGGACGAGCGGTTTGATCCTTTGGCAGGCTCAGGGCAAATAGTTTTCGCTGCTAGCCTCGAGCGTGCATGAGGGCCGGTACGGCACGAACCGGGCGCCGCTCACCCCGGCGCGGCGCTGGCCACAAAGGCTGCGGAGTGCTCATGCACCCGCCCGCGCCCGCGGCGCTTGGCTTCGTAGCAGGCCATGTCGGCCGCATGCAGCATGGCCGCGATGCCGGATTGCCTGGCATCGAGCACCACCATGCCTATGCTCACCCCAAGCCAGAAGCGCTGGCCCTGGTACGAGGCCTCCCAGACGCTGATGGCCTGGCACAGCTGGTCGGCCTGGGCACGGCCTTCGCGTGCACTGGCGTCGGGCAGCAGCACCGCGAACTCATCGCCGCCCAGGCGCGCGACCGCCCCGGGCTGGCGCACCAGTGTTTCCAGCAGGCGCGCGAAATGGCGCAGCAAGGCATCGCCGGCGTCGTGGCCGGCAAGGTCGTTGACGCTGGCGAAATGGTCGAGATCGAGAAACAGCAGCACCCCACCTTCATTCGCGGCAAAGCCCGTCCCGCCCTTGCCCGCCGCATTCGCCGGCTTGCGGCGTTCGTCGAGCCAGTGCTGCAGCCACAGTGTCAGGGATTCGCGATTGGGCAGTTGCGTCAGCGCATCGTGCTGGGCCAGCCACTGCGGCTGGGTGCGCGCCGCGCGCTGATCGGTCACGTCCTTGACCATCCAGACCATGGCCGCCCCCGCGCCGGTTTCGCGCCGCAGCATCGATGTGACGCGCCGCCCCTGCATGCGCAGCCATACCGGGCTGCCGTTCTTGCGCATCAGACAGACTTCGCCGTCGAACTGGCCGTAGGCACGCATTTCCCAGTGCACGCGTTCCATCAGCCGGCGATGCTCGGTATCGCTGGCGCACAGCTGGCGTATCGGATAGCCCTGGAGTTCCTGCGGCTCATAGCCCAGCATGCGCGCGGCCTGGGTGCCCAGCAGTTCGACGCGGTCGTGGCGCGTGACGACGATGGCCACCGGCGCCTCCTCAAGAATGGTCACGGTCTGCGCCTGGAAGCGCGCCGCGCGCCGCGCCAGCGTATCGCGCTGGCGCGACAGCGCGTGCAGCGCGCGCCACAGCACCGCCACTTCGCCCCAGGCATGGGCCAGCGCCGGCATGCGCGCCAGCCGCG
>JBBKVU010000611.1:0-2685 GCA_037968595.1 Comamonas sp. | reverse complement strand
CTGCGCCTGGGCGCGTTCGAGCGCCGGTGCAAACGCATCCCAGGCGCGCTGGCGCGCGGCCTTGAAGCGCGGGTCCTTGAGACTGGCGCTGCGCCAGTAATCGGACAGCGTGGGCGAGCGCACGATGCGCTCGGAGAGATACGCCATCAGTTCAAAGAAGGCATCGGCGTTGCCCTCGAGCTTTTGCGCCTGATCGTGCAGGCGCTGGGTGGAGCGCTCGAGCAGGCCCAGCAGGATCGCATCGCGGTCGGGAAACTGCCGGTACAGCGTGGCGCGGCCCACGCCGGCGTGCTCGACAACGAGTTCCAGCGGTGCGTTGACGCCATGCACGGTGAAGACGGCATCGGCCGCGTCAAGCAGCTGCGCACGGCGCAGCGCCGCATCAGGGCGTTTGGCAATCGGGGAGTTCATGGCTGCAATTATCGGACAATTTTGTCCGTTAATTGGCCGGCGCGATGAATGGCCCTGTGCGGTTGTGGCATTTGCGCCCGGCGCGCGCGGCCTGCGGGTGTCAGTTGCGCTGGTCGCGCTCGCGCTGTATGCCGCGGCCAATGGTCGCGGCCAGCATGCCCATTTCCTGGGCAAGGACTTCGAGGATGTCGTCCAGTGCCACCAGGCCGATCAGCACCTGCTGCGCGGTGACCACCGGAATGCGGCGCACGCCATGGGCGCGCATGCTGCGCAGCACATCGATCAGCGAGGCATCTTCGGCCGCGGTCACGGGCTTGGCGCTCATGACTTCGCCTACCGTGAGGCTGTCGGGGGCCAGCTCGGGCGCCACCACGGAAATCACGATGTCGCGGTCGGTGAGCACGCCGGCAACGGTGCGCAGGCCCTGGGTTTCGTCAACCACGACCAGCGCGCCCACATGGTGTTCGCGCATCAGCCGGGCTGCGGTCACGAGATTGGTATGGCGATAGGCAATGGCGACTTCGCGCGTGCAGATTTCGCCGGCGGTCAAACGTTCGCTCATGGGAGTCTCCCGATAGGAAAGCGATGTCGGCGCCCGCTGCCAGGCGCCGATGCCTGCTGCCGATGATGGCTCCAACTAGGGAGCGGGTCAATGCGCTGACGGTGGGCGCGCGCCGCATGCGTTCCTGTCCTACCCGAAGCGCGCGCTTGCATGGCTAGGCTGGAGCCAGGGGTCGCTACCCGGCTGGCAAGCAGCCGCCGGGGGCGACGTTTCTGCTGCTTTTCCGGGAAGGTCCGCGCACATGTTGCTTTCCGTTGCCAACGCCCATGCCGAGGCGCCCACATCCATGGCCACGCTGCCCGATATTCCCGCGGCCGATCCCGAGCGTCAGGCGCTGGCGCGCGGCCTGATGCGCAGCCCGGCGCATGTTTCCGCGAAGTATTTCTACGATCAGCGCGGCTGCGAGCTTTTCGAGGACATCACGCGCCTGCCCGAGTACTACCCGACACGCACCGAGAAAGCGCTGCTGCAGGCACGCGGCGCCGACATTGCGCGCAGCGTCGGGCCCTGCGCCAGCCTGATCGAGCTGGGCGCGGGCAATTGCGAGAAAGTGCGGCTGCTGCTGGCAGCGCTGCAGCCGCGCTGCTTTGTCGGCGTCGACATTGCGGGGGCATTCGTGCAGGCTGCGGTCGACGGCGTGGCGCGCGAGTTTCCCGGCCTGGAAGTCTGCGCGGTCGAGGCCGACATCACCGCGCCCGTGATGCTGCCGGCGCGCATCGGCGCGCAAGGCCGGCTGGTGTTCTACCCGGGCTCGTCCATAGGAAATTTCGATCCCGACCAGTCGATGACGCTGTTGCGACAGATGCATGCGCTGGCCGGCAGCGGCGGCGGCCTGCTGATAGGCATAGACCTGCCCAAGGATCTGCAGGTGCTTGAAGCCGCGTACAACGACGCGGCCGGCGTCACCGCCGAGTTCAACCGCAACGCGCTGCTGCACGTGAACCATTGCCTGGGCAGCGACTTCGATCCTGCGCAATGGGCACATCTGGCGTTCTTCAATGCCGCGCATTCGCGCATAGAAATGCACCTGCAGGCGCGCACGGACCAGCAGGTGCGATGGCCGGGCGGCGCGCGCGCGTTTGCGCAAGGCGAGCGCATCCATACCGAGAACAGCTACAAGTACCCGCTGCCGCTGTTCCTGCAGATGCTGACCCAGGCCGGCTTCAAGGCCTGCCAGGCCTGGACCGATGAACGCGACTGGTTTGCCGTGATCCATGCAAAGACGTGAACCCCCCCTGAGGCGCTTGCGCGCCGTCCCCCCAGGGGGAGGGCACCATTGCTGCGGCGCGGCCCTGGCTCGGTGCCCCTGGCCCGGGACATGCCAGGTCTTGCGCAGCGCAATCAATGACAGTGAGGTGCATGATGTCGGCGCCGGGAAATGATTTGGCGGCTGCCTATGTCCGCGTGCGCCAGGCCAGCCTTGCGCTGGCCGCGCCGCTGTCGGCCGAAGACTGCTGCGTGCAGTCCATGCCCGATGCCAGCCCGGTCAAATGGCATCTGGCGCACACCACCTGGTTTTTCGAGACCTTCGTGCTCGAGCCGCATGAGCCGGGCTTTGCGCCGTTTCACCCGGCGTTTCGCGTGCTGTTCAACTCCTACTACCAGGGCGTGGGCGCGCGCCACCCGCGCGCCGAGCGCGGGCTGATCACGCGGCCCGGCCTGCAGCAGGTGCTTGACTACCGCGCCC
Source organism: Comamonas sp. (assembly GCA_037968595.1). Classification (GTDB taxonomy): domain Bacteria; phylum Pseudomonadota; class Gammaproteobacteria; order Burkholderiales; family Burkholderiaceae_C; genus Comamonas. The sequence goes on along the minus strand of JBBKVU010000611.1, from coordinate 25 downwards.
AGGTGGATGCGCGCATGCAGGCGCT
>JBBKVU010000610.1:0-10912 GCA_037968595.1 Comamonas sp. | reverse complement strand
CGCAGCTGGCCGTCGACCTGGGCAATGCGCTGCCAGGCCTGCAGATGGCGCGGGTCGGCGTCCAGCCAGGCCTGCCATTCGCGGTGCGTGCGCGTGTCGCCCGGGCTCAGCTCCAGCAGCCAGTGCACGGCGGCGCGGGCGATGTCAGGGGGGATCTGGGGCGCGTCGGTGAGCGCCATTCAGAGCGTTTCGGCAAAGTAGCAGCGTTCGGCGGCCTGCGCCAGATGGCGGCGCACGCTGGTGCGCGAAATGCCCAGCTGGGCGGCAATCTCTTCCTGCGTGAGATCTTCAAGCCGCCAGAGCAGAAACGCCTTGCGCGCGACCACGGGCAGTCCGCCCAGCAGCCGGTCTATGGCGACCAGCGTTTCCAGCACCATCAGCTGCGCTTCGGGCGGCGGCGCCACGGGCTCGGGCAGCGTGGCCAGGGCTTCGAGGTAGGCGCTCTCTATCTGCCGGCGCCGCAAATGGTTGGCCAGCAGGCGCTGGGCAATGGTCGTCAGATAGGCGCGCGGCTCCAGCACCTCGCCCAGCGCCAGGCCCTTGGCCGTGAGCACGCGCAAAAAGGTGTTTTGCGCCAGATCGGCCGCGTCCCAGGCACAGCCGAGCTTGCGCCGCAGCCGCGCGACCAGCCAGCTGTGATGGGCTGCATAAAGCGTTTGCACCGGGTCGACGGAAGTCTGAAGCGAGAGGGCAGGGCCGGCAGGCATGGCGCTATAGAATGATTTTAATGAGAATGCTTCTTATTATATGTGGGTTGGGCACGCGCTTGCGTGGCGCGGCCCTGGCTTTTTGCCAGCGCCACAAAAGCCTGGGCCGCGGGCGACAGCCGTTCAAAGCGCAAGGCCGCCAAGGCCGTCATGCGCAGACGCGGGGGCTCAAAGCCCCGGTACACCACGCCCTGGGGCGCGTCGGGCAAGGCCAGCCGGGCGGCAATCGCCAGTGCGTGGCCGCGGGCGACAAAGCCCAGCATCGATGACAGCTGCTCGAAGCGAAACAGCGTTTTGGGCACGGCGCCCTGAGTGGAGAGGAACTGGTCGATGTGCGCGCCCGAACCGGCGGCGGTGCGAATGAAGGGCTGGCCATGAAAGTCCCTGGCCTCGATGCAGGCCTTGCTGGCCAGCGCATGGGATTCGGGCAGCACCGCGACCAGCTCGTCCTGGGCCAGGGGAACGACTTCAAAGCGCTCGTCTGGCAATACGACAAAGCCCAGCTCCACGCGCCGCTCGAGCAGCGACTGGATCACCGCTTCATCGACCTGCTCGTCGATCTGCACTTCGACCAGCGGGTGCTGGCGCGCAAACTTCTCCAGCAACGGCGGCAGCAGCTGCAGCGTTGACGTGGCGCCAAAGGAGGCAATGCGCAGCGTGCCGCGCGCGATGCCGCGCTCATGGTCGGCCTCCTGCTGCAGTGCTTCCTTTTGCTGCAGGATGTCGTTGGCGCGTTGCAGCAGCCGCGCGCCGACATCGGTCAGGGCCGGCGCCGCTGCGGCGCGCAGCACCAGACACACGCCCAATTCGGTTTCCAGCTGCTTGAGCGCATGGCTCACGGCGCTTTGGGTGATGCCCAGGGCCGCTGCCGCGCGCGAGAAACTGCCGACTTTCGCCAGCACGGCAAAGACTTCGAGTTGGGTGAAGGTCATGAGTGATTGCTCATTCGACTATTGAGTTGAATGAGTGGATATTAACGACCCATGACATTACCTCGATATTCCACGCACCTGGGCTTGATGGGCATGGCCGCGCTGTGGGGCGCCTCCTGGCCTTGGGGCCGCGTGATTGCCCAATCCATGCCGCCGCTGGCAGCGGCCTTTGTACGCTTCCTGCTGGCCAGCGTGGTGCTGCTTGTCTGGATGCAGCGCAGCGGGCGCCTGCCGGCGCTGGCGCGCATGCGGCCGCGGCAATGGCTGGGAATGGCCTGCGCCGCCGCCGCCGGCGTGCTCGGCTACTCGACTTTCTTTCTCTACGCGCTGCAGCTGGTTCCCGCGGGCAAGGCCGCGATTGTGATCACGCTGAACCCGGCGGTGACGCTGCTGCTTGCGGCGCTGCTGTTTCGCGAAGCGCTGAACTGGACTATAGGTCTGGGCGTGGCGATGGCCATTGCCGGCGCGCTGTGGGCCCTGGGCAGCGGGGTCCAGACCCAGGCGCTGGCCAGTCCGCTGGGCATGGGGGAGCTGCTGCTGCTGGGCTGCGTTCTTTGCTGGGTGGCCTATACCTTGATTGGCCGCGTGGTGCTGGCCAGCATCGACGCGGTGACGACCTCGACGCTGACGGCTGTGCTGGGCGCGGCCATGCTGCTGGCCGCCAGCCTGGTAGTCGAGGGCCCGCAAGCCTGGACCGAGATGGCAGGCGCGCCGCTGCAGGTCTGGGTCTGTCTCGTGGCCCTGGCGCTGGGCTCGACGGCGCTGGCCTATGCCTGGTATTTCCAGGGCGTCAAGGATCTGGGTGCGGGCGCTGCCGCGGGCTACATGGCGCTGGTGCCGGTCTTTGGCGTGCTGTTTTCCAGCCTGTGGCTGGACGAGCCCGTGGGCTTCGCGCTGGTGGCGGGCGGCCTGCTGGCCATCTTCGGCATGGTGGTGATGCATTACGGGCGCCAGCGCGCGCTGCAGCACGCCGCCTGAGCCGGCGGGCGCCTGGGTCGCCATGGCGCGGCTCAGGCTTTCCTGGCAAACCCCGGACGGTTCAAGGCGGTATCGAAGAATGCCTTGACCATGCGCATGCTGCGGCGCTCGGCCAGGCACAGGATGTGCGCGTAGGTGTAGATCTGCGCGTCGCTGATGCCCACCAGGTGCAGGCCGGGCCCGGGCACATACTCGACCGTGGACACCGCGGCAATGCCAATGCCTTGCGACACCGCTTCGCGGATCATTTCCCGGCTGCTGATTTCCATCACGGGTTCGACCGTGATGCCGGCCTCGCTCAAGGCCTGCTCCAGCGCCTTGCGCGTGGTCGAACCTTCCTCGCGCAGGATCATGCGTTCGCCCTGCAGTTCTGCCAGCCGTATGCTGCGCCGGCGCGCAAAGCGGTGCGAGCTGGCGGTGAAGATGCCCACCGGGTGGCGGCCGAAAGGCACGGACAGAAAGCGCTCGTCTTCCACCAGTTGCGCCAGCACGCCCACGTCGGCGCGGTAGTCCAGCAACCGGTCGAGTACATCCTGCGAATTGCCGGTGCTGACATTGACCTTGATGTCCGGGTAGTGGGCGTTGAAGTCCGCCAGCATCTGGGTGACGTGGTAGGGCCCGACGGCCGCCACGCGCAGGTGGCCGGTGCGCAGCTCGCCGGCGTCCGCCAGCAGGCTCACGGCATCCGCCTCCAGACTGAAGATCTGCTGCGCCAGGCGCATCAGCTGCTCGCCCAGCGGGGTCAGCTGCACGCGCCGCCCGCTGCGGTGAAACAGCTCGACCTTGTAGCTCTCCTCGAGAAAACGCACCTGCGTGGTGATGGTCGGCTGGCTCACATGCAGCTGCTCCGCAGCCTTGGTGAAACTGCCCATGCGGGCCACCGCGTAGAACGATCGAAGCTGTGTGAGTCGCATAGAAAAAAAGAATAGAAGTCGAGAAACTTTTGAATTGGTCGAATTCTTGAGCGAGTGGTTTACTTTGTCCAGAGCGGTGCAGGCGTCAACAGAACTGCCGCCCGCTCATGGATCTTCAGCATTGCACAGGTGGGACTTCGCCGGCTGAGAAATTCCAGGCCGGACGGCGCTTCCCTGTCAAGGATGAAGAAATGTCATGCGTCAAGAATATGCAGGAGACAAACTCATGATGAAACGCAGAAATGTGCTTGTGGGTGCCGCCGCCGCGACCAGCGCGCTGGCCTTTCCCGCGCTGGCCCAGCAGCAGGTGCTGACCGTCGGGCTGATCCCGTCCGAGGATTCCCGCGCGATGATCGCCAACAGCCAGAAGATGATGGACATGCTGGCGGCCGCGCTGGGAATGCAGGTCAAGCCCTTTGTCGCGGCCGACTACAACGGCGTGATCGAGGCGCTGCGCTCCAAGCGCCTGGACGTCGCCTACCTCGGGCCGTTCTCCTATGTGCTGGGAGCGACGATTGCCAACATCGAGGCCTTTGCCGTGGCCGAGACCAAGAAGGCCGGGCGCACCTTCTATCACAGCCAGGTGGTGGCCCACAAGGACAGCGGCATCCGCACCGTGGCCGATCTCAAGGGCAAGACCTTTGCCTTTGTCGACCCCAGCTCGACTTCGGGCCATCTGTTTCCCAAGGCCGGTCTGATGAAGGCCGGCTTCAACACCGACAAGGATTTCGGCCGCGTCATCTTCTCGGGCTCGCACGACTCCAGCGCGATTGCCGTGCAGAACAAGAAGGTCGACGCCGCGGCGATTGCCGACCGCATTCTCGATGCGGCAATAGCCAAGGGCCTGGCCAAGCGCGAGGACCTGGTCGAGGTCTGGCGCTCCGATCCCATTCCCGAGTCGCCCACGGTGTGGCGCACCGATCTGCCGGCCGACCTGAAAAAGCGCGTGCAGGCGGCGTTCCTGCAGGTCAAGGACATCCCCTGGTCGGACCAAGGCCTGCTCAACGGCTTCTTCCCGACCAATGACGCGGCCTACGACGTCATCCGCGACACGGCCAAGCTGCTCAACCTCGACCTGAGGAAGATGAAATGATAGAAATCCGCAACCTCACCAAGCGCTACGGCGACTTCGTGGCGCTGGACGACGTCAGCCTGAGCGTGGCCAAGGGCGAGTTCGTCGTGATCCTGGGCGCCTCGGGCGCGGGCAAGTCGACCTTGCTGCGCTGCATCAACCACCTGGCCGAGCCTTCGGGCGGCGAGATCCGCGTGAATGGCGAAGTTTCCCGCGGCGATCGCGCCGGCCTGCGCCGGGTGCGGCGCAACGTGGCCATGATCTTCCAGCACTACAACGTCGTGCCGCGGCTGTCGGTGCTCAAGAACGTTCTGACCGGTCGCCTCGGATCCATGCCCGCGGTGCTGTCGTGGTTCCAGCTGTTCCCGCGCGCCGACATCGAGGTGGCCTGCGAATGCCTGCGCCGCGTCGAGATGGAGCACAAGGCCGACGTGCGCACCGACACGCTGTCGGGCGGGCAAAAGCAGCGCGTGGGCATTGCGCGCGCCCTGGCCCAGCAGCCCAAGGTGATCCTGGCCGACGAGCCCGTGGCCAGCCTGGACCCCAAGACGTCGCGCAAGGTGCTGCGCTATCTGCAGCAGGCCAGCCGCGAGTCGGGCATCACGGTGATCTGCAACCTGCATCAGGTGGACTACGCGCGCGAGTTCGGCCAGCGCATCATCGGCGTCGCCGGCGGCCGCGTGGTCTTCGAAGGCCGGCCCGACGAACTGTCCGAGGAGGTGCTGCAGCGCATCTACCCCGGCGGCCTCGAAGGTCCGGCCACGCCCCAGGCGCCGGTGGCGGCCGTGCCGGTGTCCATCCCTGTCGCGGCCTACGCCGCGCCGCAGCTGGTATTGGAGCAATCATGATAGGCATAGGACGCTACAACCTGCTGGTCGCCAAGAGCGCCGGCAACGAGGGCTGGTGGAAGTACGCCGCCACGGCGCTGGCGCTGGTCGCCGTCTTCTGGTGGGCCGCCATAGGCAGCCAGGTCAGCCTGAGCGAGCTGATCAAGGGCGCGCCCTGGATCAGCGACTTTCTCTCGCGCATGTTCCCGCCCAACTGGGAGTTCGCGGCCAAGCTCGTGACGCCCGCCATCGAGACCGTGCAGATCGCGCTGTGGGGCACGCTGCTGGCTTTCGTGCTGGCGGTGCCGGTGTGCTTTCTGGCGGCGCGCAACCTCTCGCCCCACCCGGCGGTGTTTCACTTCATGCGCCAGGTGCTCAACATCATGCGCGGCATCAACGAGATCATCCTGGCGCTGATCTTTGTCGCGGCCGTCGGCCTGGGGCCGTTTCCTGGCGTGCTGGCGCTGGGCCTGCATGGCGCGGGCATGCTGGGCAAGTTCTTCGCCGAGTCCATAGAGGACATAGACCAGGGGCCCATCGAGGCACTGCGTTCCACCGGCGCCGGCCCCATCCAGACCATCATCTTCGGCGTGCTGCCGCAGGTGGTGACCGCCTGGATCGCCGTCATTCTCTACCGCTTCGAGACCAATCTGCGCCAGGCCACCGTGCTGGGCATGGTGGGCGCGGGCGGCATCGGCTTCGAACTGGTGGGCAGCATGAAGCTGTTCCAGTACCAGGACACGGCCACCTGCATTCTCGTGATCGTGGTCATGGTCATGACCGCCGATTTCATTTCCAGCAAGCTGCGCGCTTGGATACAGCAAGGAGCACGTTAATGGCCCCCGATCATTTCAAACTCAAGGTCAACGACCGCGAATACAGCAAGCCGACCCAACCGGTGGTGGTGGTCTGCGTCGACGGCTGCGAGCCCGACTACATCACCCAGGCGATCCAGGCGGGCGTGGCGCCCTTCATGGCGAAGATGCTGGCCAAGGGCACCTCATTGGTGGGCGACTGCGTGGTGCCCAGCTTCACCAATCCCAACAACCTGTCCATAGTCACCGGCGCGCCGCCTTCGGTGCACGGCATCTGCGGCAACTACTTCCTCGACATGGCGCTGGGCAAGGAAGTGATGATGAACGATCCGGCCTATCTGCGCGCCGAAACGCTGCTGGCCGCGTTCTCGCGCGCCGGCGCCAATGTGGCGGTGGTGACGGCCAAGGACAAGCTGCGCACCCTGCTGGGCCACCAGCTCGAGGGCGGGATCTGCTTTTCCGCCGAGAAGGCTGACCAGGCCACGCTGGCGGACAGCGGCATAGACAAGGTGCTGGAACTCGTGGGCAAGCCCGTGCCTTCGGTCTACAGCGCCGACTTGAGCGAGTTCGTGTTCGCGGCCGGCGTGAAGCTGATGGAGACCCGCCGGCCCGATCTGATGTACCTCTCGACCACTGACTATGTGCAGCACAAGTGCGCACCGGGCACGCCGGGCGCCAACGATTTCTACGCCATGATGGACGGCTACCTGGCCCAGCTGGACGCGCTGGGCGCGGTCATCGCCCTGACGGCCGATCATGGCATGAGCCCCAAGACCGACGCCGCGGGCCGCCCGCGCATCGTCTTCCTGCAGGAAGTGCTGGACGCCATGGCCGGCGCGGAAGGCAGCCGCGTGATCCTGCCGATCACCGACCCCTATGTGGTGCACCACGGCGCGCTGGGCTCGTTTGCCACCGTCTACCTGGCACCGGGCACGGACGCCCAGGCGATTGCGCGCGATCTGCAGTCGCATGACGGCATCGAGGCGGTGCTCACGCGCGCCCAGGCGGCCGAGCGCTTCGAGCTGCCCCCCGACCGCATCGGCGACCTGGTGGTGGTGTCCGACCACCTCACGGTGCTGGGCACCCGCGCCGCCGAGCACGACCTCAGCGGCCTCACCGTGCCCCTGCGCTCGCATGGCGGGCTGTCCGAGCAGAAGGTGCCGCTGCTGTTCAACCGCAAGCTGCAGGGCCTGGCGCCCGGGCGCAGGCTGCGCAACTTCGACATCTTCGATCTGGCGCTGAACCACGCGGTGCTCGCCACAGCCTAGAAGCCCACCATGACCGCAAACTACTACAACCCCGTGCAAAGCGTGTACGGGGCGGGGGGACTGCGGTCCCTGCCGAAACTGCTGGGTGGGCGCCGGGCGGCGCTGGTCACCTTCCCGGAAGCGCGCCAGCTGGGCCTGCTGGCCCGGCTCGAAGAGGTGCTGGGCGCGCAGCTGGCCTGCGTGATTGACCAGGTGCAACCGAATCCCGACGTGGCCGAACTGGCCCGGACCTACGAGGATTTCTGGCGCCAGCACGCGCAGGTCGAGGTGATTGTCGCCGTCGGCGGCGGCAGCGCCATCGACACCGCCAAGGCCTTGATGGTGGCCGACGACAGCGGGCAGTTCGGCGCGCTGATCGCCGGGCTGGCCGGCGAAAGCGTGTTCACGCCCACGCGCTGCAAGACGCTGATTGCCGTGCCGACCACGGCCGGCACCGGCAGCGAAGTCACGCCCTGGGCAACCATCTGGGACCGGCAGCGGCAAAAGAAGTACTCGCTGCACCTGCCGCAGACCTGGCCCAGCGTGGCGCTGATCGATCCCGAGCTGATGCTGTCGCTGCCGCCCGCGGTGACGCTGCAAAGCGGGCTGGACGCGCTGTCGCATGCGCTCGAGGCCATCTGGAACGTCAACGCCAATGCGGTGTCCGACGCGCTCGCGGTGTCCGCGGTCAATGACATTCTTTCCGTGCTGCCGCGCCTGATGCGCGACCTGGACCGGGTGCAGCTGCGCGGGCGCATGGCGCTGGCCGCGCTCAAGGCCGGCATGGCGTTCTCCAACACCAAGACCGCGCTGGCGCATTCGATCTCCTACGAGATGACCTTGCGCTACGGCCTGCCGCACGGCATTGCCTGCTCGTTCTCCCTGCCCATGGTGCTGGAGCGGGCGATAGGCCAGAGCGCCGAACGCGACGCGGTGCTGGGCCAGGCGCTGGGCCTGCCGCTGGCCGAGGCGCCGGCACGCCTGGCGCAGTTCATCGAGGGCCTGGGCGTGAAGACGCGCTTCAGCGACTACGGCGTGGGCGAGGAGGAGGCCCGGCAGATGGTGCGGCATGCCCAGGGCGGCGCGCGCGGACGCAACTTCATTGGCCTCACCGAGGAGACTCTGACATGAACGTACGTATTCCTCTGCGCGACAGCGCGCATTTCCGCAGCGAGGCGCTGCGCATAGGCGGCGAGCGCGTCGCCTGCGAGCGCAACCTGGACATCATCAACCCCTATTCGCGCGAGCGTGTCGGCATGGTGCCGCTGGCGACGCTCGACGATGTGCGCCGCGCCTACCGCATTGCCAACGCCTACCAGGCCAGGCTCACGCGTTACGAGCGCTCGAGCATCCTGCAGAAGGCCTCGGCCCTGCTGCGCGCGCGCGCCGACGAAGCATCGACGCTGATCACGCTGGAGTCGGGCCTGTGCCGCAAGGACTCGATGTACGAGATCGGCCGCGTGGCCGACGTGCTGGTGTTCGGCGCCAACGAGGCCTTGCGCGATGACGGCCAGGTGTTCTCCTGCGACCTCACGCCGCATGGCAAGAAGCGCAAGGTGATCACCACGCGCGAGCCGCTGCAGGGCGTGATCAGCGCCATCACGCCGTTCAACCACCCGATGAACCAGGTCGCGCACAAGGTGGTGCCCAGCATCGCCACCAACAACCGCATGGTGCTCAAGCCCTCGGAGAAGGTGCCGCTGTCGGCCTATTTCCTGGCCGACATCCTCTACGAGGCGGGCCTGCCGCCCGAGATGTTCCAGGTGATCACCGGCGACCCGCGCGAGATCGCCGACGAGATGCTGGTCAACGAGCATGTGGACCTGATCACCTTCACCGGCGGCGTGCCCATAGGCAAGTACATCGCGGCCAAGGCCGGCTACCGACGCATCGTGCTGGAACTCGGCGGCAACGACCCGCTGATCGTGATGGACGACGCCGACCTCGACAAGGCTTCGGATCTCGCGGTGCAGGGCTCGTACAAGAACTCGGGCCAGCGCTGCACGGCCGTCAAGCGCATGCTGGTGCAGGAGTCGGTGGCGGCGCAGTTCACCGAGCTGGTGGTGGAGAAGACGCGCCGCTGGAAGCATGGCGACCCCATGGACGAGAGCATGGACATGGGCACGGTGATAGACGCCCAGGCCGCGGCGCGCTTCGAGGAGCTGGTGAATCAGGCCGTGGCCCAGGGCGCGCGCCTGCTGACCGGCAACCAGCGAGAGGGCGCGCAGTATGCGCCGACGGTGATCGACCATGTACGCCCCGAGATGACGGTGGTGCGCGAGGAGACCTTCGGGCCGGTCTCGCCCATCATCCGCTTTCGCGACATCGACGAGGCCATCGCGATCTCCAACGGCACGGCCTATGGCCTGTCCTCGGGCATCTGCACCAACCGCATGGACCATGTGACGCGCTTTGCCCAGGAGCTCAAGGTCGGCACGGTGAACCTGTGGGAAGTGCCGGGCTACCGCATCGAGCTCACGCCCTTTGGCGGCATCAAGGACTCGGGCCTGGGCTACAAGGAAGGCGTGCAGGAGGCCATGAAGTCATTTTGCAACGGCAAGACCTTTACCTTGCCCTGGTAAACGACGGGCCGAGTGGCAAGCCGCCCGGCCCGTGCATTGAGGCCGGCATGGCCGATCTTCGGCAAGAGCGTTATAGAATGGGAACCATTATCATTTGAATACTTGGGCCTGTCGCCCTTTTCTGCGGAAACATCGCATGCCCGTCACCGTGGACCCCGCCCACCGCGAAGTCGCGGGTCTCTACAACGAACACCATCGCTGGTTGAGCGCCTGGCTGCGCAAGCGTCTTGGTGACGCCCACCAGGCCGCGGATATCGCCCACGACATTTTCGTGCGCCTGCTGTCGCGCGAAGTGCCCGTGGAGGCACGCGAGCCGCGCGCTTTTCTGACCACCGTGGCGCAGCGCGCGCTGTTCAGCCATTACCGGCGCCAGCAGCTCGAGCGCGCCTATCTCGAGGCCCTGGCACAGTGCGCGCCGCAATTCGCGGCTTCGCCCGAGGAGCGCGCCCTGCTGCTTGAGACGCTGGTGGAAATCGATCGTCTGCTCGATGGCCTGCCGGCCGTGGTGCGCAAGGCCTTTTTGCTGAGCCAGCTCGACGGCCTCAAGCAGGCCGAGATCGCGCAGGAACTCGGCATTTCGCTGGCCACCGTCAAACGCCATCTGGTCAAGGCCGGAATGCATTGCATCTTTGCGGTCGCGCCATGACGCAGGCTGTGCAGGAGATTCCGCAGGACGTCGCACGCCGCGCCGTCGAATGGATGCTGGAGCTGCAGTCCGCGCCGGTCACGCCCGCGTTGCGCCAGGCATGGAGCGACTGGCGCGCGGCCCACCCCGCGCATGAAGCCGCCTGGCAGCGCATCGAAAGCGTGCGCAGCCGGCTCGGCGGCCTTTCGGGCG
>JBBKVU010000609.1:0-10757 GCA_037968595.1 Comamonas sp. | reverse complement strand
GCCCCGGGCGCCGCGGGCGGCCCGCGGCCGACGGCTGGCTGCACGGCCGCGGCGTGGCCTATGCGCGCTATGTGCACAGCCGCTTTCCGGGCTTCGGCGCGGCCTGGGCCGCCTGGGTCATCGATCTGCGCGTCGATCCGCTCAGCGGACGCATCGAGGTCACGCGCCTGGTCGTGGGCCAGGACACGGGAATGATGGTCAATCCCGACGGCGTGCGCCACCAGATTCACGGCAATGTGATCCAGACGCTCAGCCGCAGCCTGCTGGAGAAGGTGGCGTTCGACAAGGCCGGTGTCAGCAGCCGCGAATGGGGCACCTATCCCATCATCGGCTTCAAGGCCTTGCCCGACATCGAAGTGCTGCTGATGCCGCGCCAGGATGAGCCGCCCATGGGTGCGGGGGAGTCGGCTTCGGTGCCCGGGCCGGCGGCCATTGCCAATGCGTTGTTCGATGCCACCGGCAAGCGCTTCTACGCTGCGCCGTTCACACCGGATGCGGTGCGCGCGGAGTTGGGCGGATGATTTTTTACTTCCGATTTAGCGGCTAAAAACAACGGCGCCGCTGCGATTGCAAGTCATGTCCATCAGGATGGACATGGTGAGAAATATTTCGTTATATCGGATGCGGCTGGCTATACTGCTTGCGCTCCTGCGCGGCAGAGCGCGCAGGTAGACCGCTCCGGTGGTTGTCTGGCGAGCGCCAACGGCTTGAGCGGATCACCCAAAGCGTCGCCGTCACCGTGACAAGGAGGATGGATATGGTTCCACCGAACAAGTCTGAGCACGCCACCGCGCCGGCGCAGGGGCAGCAGGGGCAGCGAGCGGTCATGCTGTGGGTACCTTTCGAGGAGAAGGACCAAGCCAAGGCCCTAGGCGCCCGATGGGACTACCAGGCACATGCCTGGTATGTGCCGCCCGGCGTCGATTCCGCGCCGTTTGCGCAATGGACGCAGCGCGGCGCGGCACTGCCCGCGCATGAACGCCTGCGCCAACCCGAGCTCGATTACCTCGATGTCCCCTATGGCGAGCGCAAGGCGGCCAAGGCCGCGGGCGCGGCCTGGGACCCGGTGGCCCGCTGCTGGTTTGTCGGCCCGCATGCCGATCGGCAAAAGCTCGCGCGCTGGCAGCCGGCCGAGGCCGATGCAGACCAGACCACGGGCGCGCGCGAAGCCTTTTCCGCGGCGCTGCGCGCCATGGGCTGCGTGGTCAGCGGCGAGCATCCGGTCATGGACGGCCAGCGCCATGGCATAGGGGTGGAGGGCGGGGTGGCCATCGGTGCGGCGGTGCAGGATGACGCCCACCAGGCCGCCTTCTATGTCGCCCACCTCGAAGGCCGGCCCCATGGCTACATCCGCAACTTCCGCACCGGCATAGACATGCAGTGGAAGGCCAGGGCGGTGGCGCATTAGCCGCGCCGGCTCCCGTCACGTGCGGGACGGCGTTTGCGCCGCGCTAATGCTCCAATATTTTTCAACGAGGCGGCCCAGCCGGGCTGCCCGCAATCCCACAAGGACGAAAAATGTTTGCTGAACCTTCCGCGAAAACCCGGGACCTGCTGCAGCGCCTGCATGCGTTTTTTGACGAGCATATCTATCCGAACGAAGAACGCTATCTGCGTGAGATGGACGAATTCCGCCGCGCGGGCAATGCCTGGCAGGTTTCGCCGCTGATCGAGGAACTCAAGCCGCTGGCGCGCGCCGCCGGCCTGTGGAACATGTTCCTGCCGCATGAGTACCGCGGCGTTCCCGGCATCTCCAATCTCGACTACGCGCCGCTGTGCGAAGTGATGGGCCGGGTGTCGTGGTCGGGCGAAGTGTTCAACTGCTCGGCGCCCGATACCGGCAACATGGAAACCATTGAACGCTACGGCACCGAAGCGCACAAGGACCAGTGGCTCGAGCCTTTGCTGCGCGGCGAGATCCGCTCGGGCTTTCTGATGACCGAGCCGGCCGTCGCCTCGTCGGACGCGACCAACATCCAGTGCACGATACGCCGCGAAGGCGACGAGTACGTGATCAACGGCCGCAAGTGGTTCTCGTCGGGTGCGGGCAGCCCGCGCTGCAAGATCTTCATCGTCATGGGCAAGACCGATCCCGACGCGCCGCGCCACGCCCAGCAGTCCATGGTGCTGGTGCCGCGCGACGCCGAAGGCGTCACGGTGCTGCGCCACCTGTCGGTGTTCGGCTACGACGACGCTCCGCACGGCCACATGGAAGTGCTGCTCGAGAACGTGCGCGTTCCCGTGGGCAACATCCTGCTGGGCGAAGGCCGGGGCTTCGAGATTGCCCAGGGCCGCCTGGGCCCCGGACGCATTCACCACTGCATGCGCTCGATTGGCGCGGCCGAGCGCGCGCTGGAAATGATGTGCGACCGGCTCAATGCACGCGTGGCCTTTGGCCGCCCGCTGGCCGAGCAGTCGGTCTGGCACGAGCGCATTGCAGAGTCGCGCTGCATGATCGACCAGGCGCGCCTGCTGACGCTCAATGCGGCCTACAAGATGGACACCGTGGGCAACAAGGAAGCACGCGCCGAGATCGCGATGATCAAGGTGGTCGCTCCCAACATGTCCTGCAAGGTGGTCGACTGGGCCATACAGGCGCACGGCGCGGCCGGCGTGAGCCAGGACTTTTGGCTGGCCGAAGCCTATGCCCACCAGCGCACCGTGCGCATTGTCGACGGCCCCGATGAAGTCCACCGCAACGCGATTGCCAAGCTCGAACTGGCCAAGCGTTCGGCCCGCGCGCACGGCTGATCAGGCAGCCGCGCAGGACGGCTGGCAACAGCTGTCCTGAAGTTTCTTGCCCTCCGCATGGAGGGCTTTTTTTTGTCCGCGCTCTGGCCGCGGATGGCCTGGGACAGTGCAGCGCCCGGCCCACTTCTTCTCCTCTACGTCCTGCGCGCCGGCGCGCCTGTCGCGCAGGCGTTAGCCGTGGACGCGGGCCGTTGCGTGCCGGTCACGCGTGTTTTCCCTGGCGCCAAAGCCTGCATGAATTCCTATTATTACTTGCCGGCCGACAAGTAAACATTGGCAGGCTGTCCGGGCATTGCAGCAGCAGGCCCGCAAAAACGCAGACACATACGAGGAGACAGATCTTGTTGAATATCAATGCATCGCGCGCGCTGCGCCCATCGCCCCTGACGCTGGCACTTGCCGCCACCCTGTGCACCGGCTTGCCGGCATGGGCGCAGCAGGCCCAGAAGGAAGAACTGCGCCAGATCGTGAGCCCCGCGGGCGGCCTGGCCGCCACGCCGTCCAGCAGCGTCAGCATTTATGGCCTGATCGATACCAGCGTCGGCTATGTGTCCAGCCCCAACGGTCGCACCTGGCGCGTGGACAGCGGCCACATGAACGGCTCGCGCCTGGGCTTCAAGGGCAGCGAGGATCTGGGCGGCGGACTGCGCGCCAACTTCCTGCTGGAAATGGGCATCAACAGCGACTCTGGCACGCTGGGCCAGAACCAGGGCGCGGGCGCCAAGGGCTTTGGCCGCGGCGCGCTGGTCAGCCTGACCGGCAACTTCGGTGAAATCCGTCTGGGCCGCACCGTGACCGCCATCAGCTCCGAAGTGCAGGCCGTGGGCGATGCCTTCGGCCTGGGCGGCGGCGGCAATCTGCAGGGCATTCAGCCCGCGTCAGGCCGCGTCAACAACAGCATCTGGTACCAGACGCCGTCCATGGCCGGCTTCATCGGCAAGGTGTCGTATGCGCCCGGCGAGACTTCGCCGGCGCCGGGCAGCGGCCTGGGCTCAAGCACCGGCTCGAGCAGCGCCGCCGCGCTGTTCTATGCAAACAAGGCGCTCAGCGGCGCGCTGTCGTACACGGTGCACAAGCACATCGTCGACGGCAGCAGCGTCAAGTGGTTCAACTCCAGCCTGGCCTATGACTTCGGCGCGGCCAAGGTGTTTGGCTCGTTCGCGATGTTCAAGAACCCCAGCGCGGCAATCACTCCGGCCACGCAGGCCGCGGCCGACAACAACCTGGGCTTTGCGGGCTTTCCCACCGTGGGCTACTACGCCGGCCAGGACGACCGCAGCGCATCGCTGGGCGTGGCCGTGCCCTTGGGCCAGAGCACGCTGCTGGCCCAGGTGGTGCATGTCAACGATCGCGGCCCGCTCAACCGCGATGCCACGCAGTTCGGCGTGGCCTACATCTACGCGCTGTCCAAGCGCACCAGCCTCTACGCCGACTACGGCCGCGTGAAGAACCGCAACGGTTCGGCCTACGCCCTGACCGGCGCGACCAGCCAGGCCGCGCCCGGCAGCAACGGCAACAGCGATGCGCTGCACATGGGCATTCGTCACGCGTTCTGATACGCGGGCTTGAACTTGGAGCCGGGGCTTGGGCCTCGGCTTTTTGTCGTGTGAGGCGATGGGCTCATGCTGGCGCAGCCCCTGGCCTGGAGCGCAGGGCGTTCATGGTTCGACGAGCTCACCACGAACGGGGTGTGGACGCTGCGCGCTTGTTTCACCGGCCGCGTCCAAGAATGAATCTCCCGTCCCTACGCCATAGCATTGAGCCACACCATGCACTCCTATTTTCCGCAGCTGCGCCCCGATTGGCTGTTCTTGCACAAAGAAGACGTGCTGGACCCCGGCCTTGCCATCATCGACTCCCACCACCACCTCTGGCAGACCCCGGAGTTCAGCTACGCACTCCCGCAACTGCAGGCCGATGTGGACAGCGGCCATGCGGTACGCGCCACGGTGTTCGTGGATTGCATGTCCCACTACCGCATCGACGGCCCCGAGGCACTGCGGCCTGTCGGCGAGACGGAGTTTGTTGCCGCGCAGGATGGCGCGCCGCTATGCGCGGGCATTGTCGGCTGGGCCGATCTGCAACGGGGTGATCGCGTCGAGCCGGTGCTTGAAGCGCACATTGCCGCCGGCCAGGGCCGCTTTCGCGGCGTGCGCAGCCGGCCGACCTGGCATGCGCATCCGGCGATCCACGCGCCTGGCGCGGGCGAAGCCCAGGTGCTGCTGCAGCCGCGCGTGCAGCAGGCGGTGCGCGTGCTTGGCGACATGGGGCTGACGCTGGATCTGTGGGTCTACCACACGCAACTGCAGGACGTGGCGCGGCTGGCCGCGGCCTGTCCGCAGACCACGCTGGTGCTCAACCATTGCGGCGGGCCGCTGGGTATCGGGCCTTATGCGGGGCAGCGTCCAGCCGTGCTGCACGACTGGCGGGCGCAAATGCAGGCGCTGGCCGCGCACGAGAATGTCTTTGTCAAGCTTGGCGGCCTGGCCATGCCGCGCTGCGGCTTTGGTTGGCATGAAACCGCAAGGCCCGTGGGCTCGGCAGTCCTGGCCCAGGCTTGGGCGCCCTATATGGAGCACTGCATCGCGACATTTGGCACGCAGCGCTGCATGTTTGAAAGCAACTTCTCCATGGACAAGAGCGGCTGCAGCTACCGCACGCTGTGGAATGCCTTCAAGCGCCTGGCGCAGGGCGCGAGCGCCAGCGAAAGGGCTGCGCTGTTTGCCGGCACGGCGGCCCGCGTCTACCGGCTGTAGGGCAGTGCGCGGGCGGGCCTGATGCTCAGCGGCCGGTGTAGACCGGGTCGCGCTTTTCGAGGAAGGCGCGCTGCGCTTCCTTGGAGTCCTCGGTCTTGGACAGCGCCACGGTATTGCCCTGCTCGTAGCGGTAGGCGTCGCGCGAGGGCATGACCAGGGTCATGCGCGCGGCTTCCTTGGCCAGGCGCATGGCTATCGGGCTCTTGGACGCAATGTCGCGCGCCATTTCCATGCAGTAGGGCATTAGCTCGTCGGCGGGCAGGCAGGCCTCGATCAGGCCCAGGCGGTACAGCTCCTGGGCCGAGACCTTCATTCCGGTGTAGAACATGCGGCGCGCGCGCGACTGGCCAAAGACCTTCTGCAGGAAGGTCACGCCGCCGGCCAGTCCCACATTGATCTCGGGCATGGAGACATAGGCGTCCTCCGAGGCCACCCAGATGTCCGACGCCATCACCAGGCCGAAACCCGCGCCCAGCGCCGGGCCGTTGATGGCCGCAATGATGGGCTTGGAGCACTCGACCACGGCGTAGTAGGACTCGCGCACGCGCCGGTTGTGCGCGCCGTAGGCACCGGCGACACCGGCCAGGTTGGGACGCTCGCGGATGTCGGCGCCCGCGGAAAACGCCTTGCCCGCGCCGGTGAGCACGATGCAGGCCACGTCGTCGCGGTCAGACAGCAGGTCGAACACGCGCGTGATTTCCTCGCGCAGCTCGATGTTCTGCGCATTCACGGGCGGGCGGTTGAGCGTGACCACGGCCACGCCGGCATCGACGGTCAGGGTGATGGTGTTGAGTTCCATGAAAGTCTCCTTGTTGTGGGTGCAGCAAATCATTCACTGTCAGCACTTACCTGCCGAACGGTAGGTGCATGCGCCATGCTAACCGTTGAAAGGGTGGCTCGCAAGTCACCTTGGTGCCAGTCGCGTGCCATGCCCGCGAGCGCCTTCCCGCCCCTGCAAATACCCGCAAAAAATCCACTAGGCAAGCATGTTTCTCCCTAGGCTTTGCGCCTCTTTTGCCTGCGTTTTGCGCGGGTGATACTGCTATCCTTTGCTTACTTACCTGTCGGCATGTAAGCAATGAATTTCAAGGCACGGCGCCGCCACCGGGCAAGCGCTGGCAAAGACAAGAAGGAGCAGCGTTGATGACGATGTTGGGTCTGATGCAACAGCAGGATTTGCTGATCTCGCAGCTCATAGAGCATGCGGCCACGCACCACGGTCAGGTGGAAATCGTCTCGCACGTTTCCGACACCCGCAGCTACCGCACGACCTGGGGCGAAGTGCGCCAGCGCGCCAAGCGCCTGGCCAACGCGCTCACCGACCTGGGCGTGCAGCCCGGCCAGCGCATCGCGACGCTGGCCTGGAACACGCACCGCCATCTGGAGCTGTATTTTGCGGTGGCCGGCATGGGCGCGGTGTCGCACACCGTCAATCCGCGGCTGTTTGCCGAGCAGATCAGCTACATCATCAACCACGCGGCCGATGAGTATGTGTTCTTCGACCTGGGCTTTGCCGACCAGCTGCTGGCGATTGCCGATCAGCTGCCCACGGTCAAGGGCTTTGTCGCGCTGTGCGAACGCAGCGAACTGCCCGCCATCGCGCTGCCCAATCTGCTGTGCTACGAAGACCTGATCGAGCAGGCCTCGCCCGATTTCGAATGGCCGGCGCTGGACGAGAACACCGCTTCTTCGCTGTGCTACACCTCGGGCACCACGGGCAATCCCAAGGGCGTGCTCTACAGCCACCGCTCGACGCTGCTGCATGCCTGGACGGCCTGCACGGTAGACGGCCTGGCGCTGTCGACGCGCGACAGCGTGCTGCTGGCCGTGCCCATGTTCCATGTCAACGCCTGGGGCATTCCGTATGCCGCGGCGATGTGCGGCGCCAAGCTGGTGCTGCCCGGCCCGGGTGTCAGCGGCGAGCGCCTCTATGCGCACATGCTCAACGAAGGCTGCACCTTCTCGCTGGGCGTGCCCACCGTGTGGCTGGGCTTCTTCCAGTACATCGAAAGCCAGCGCGAGTCCTTGGACCTCAAGCAACTCAAGCTGCAGCGCGTCGTGGTCGGCGGCTCGGCCGCGCCGCGCGCGATGATAGAGAAGTTCCAGACGCTGCTGGACACCTATGTGATACAGGCCTGGGGAATGACCGAAACCAGTCCGCTGGCGACCATCGGCAATCTGCTGCCGGCGCAGCAGGACTTGCCGCTGGCCCAGCGCTTCGACATCCAGGCCAGGCAGGGCCGGGCCATCTTCGGCATTGAAGTCGGCATCTTCAGCCCCGAAGGCGAACGTCTGCCGCATGACGGCAAGCGCGTTGGCGAGATCAAGGTGCGCGGGCCCTGGGTGGTCTCGGCTTATTACGGCGACCAGGCGGGCGCGGCGCTGGGCGCCGGAGGCTGGTTTGCCACCGGCGATGTGGCGCTGATCGACAGCGACGGCTTTGTGCAGATCACCGACCGCACCAAGGACGTGATCAAGTCGGGCGGCGAATGGATTTCCTCCATCGATCTGGAGAACGTCGCCGTCGGCCACCCCAAGGTGCAGGAAGCCGCGGTGATAGGCGTGGCGCACAGCAAGTGGCAGGAGCGCCCGCTGCTGATTGTCGTGCCCAAGTCGGGCGAATGCATCACCGCC
Organism: Comamonas sp.; assembly: GCA_037968595.1. GTDB lineage: Bacteria > Pseudomonadota > Gammaproteobacteria > Burkholderiales > Burkholderiaceae_C > Comamonas. The sequence continues at coordinate 2,616 of JBBKVU010000609.1, read as the reverse complement.
GCCGAGATGACCGAATTCATGCAGGACCGCGTCGCGCGCTGGTGGCTGCCCGACGACGTGGTGTTTGTCGACGCCCTGCCGCATACCGCGACCGGCAAGCTGCTCAAGACCCAGTTGCGCGAGCAGTTCAAGGGACACAGGCTCAGTACCGATCCGGTGTGAGAAAACCCAACCAGGCGAACTAGCCATTGGGCAGGTCATGCCGAAGCTTGAGCTTGGCCGTTCATCCTTCGACAAGCTCAGGACGAACGGGGCTGGGGCTCAGGACGAACGGTTTTTCTCACCCCCGATTTTTTAGACAGTCAGCGCATTCCATAACTACCAGGAGACAGACATGAACGCATTTCCTTCGATTTCGGCAATGTCCCGGCTGACCGTGCTGGCCGGCAGCGCGCTGCTGGCCAGCCTGCCCGCGCAGGCGCAGATCAGCGATGACGTGGTGCGCATAGGCGTGATGGCCGACCAGACCGGCACCTATTCGGGCAATGGCGGGCCGGGCTCGTCGCTGGCGGTGCGCATGGCGGTGGAGGACTTCGGCGGCAAGGTGTTGGGCAAGCCGATTGAAGTCACGGTGGCCGACGATCAGAACAAGCCCAATGTGGGCATCAACATGGCGCGCCAGTGGATAGAGAACGACAAGTTCGACACCATTGTCGGCGGCTCGGCCTCGTCGATCGCGTTTGGCGTGTCGAGCATGATGAAGGAGAAGAAGAAGCCGTATCTGGTGGCCGGCACGGTCTCTTCCGACCTCACGGGCAAGATGTGCTCGCCGATGACGGTGCAGTTCATTGTCGACACCTACCAGCTGGCCAACGCCGGCGTGACGGCGCTGCTCAAGCAGGGCGTCAAGTCCTTCTTCTTCATCACCGTCGACTACGCGTTTGGCGCGGCCATGCAGGCCGACGCGACCAAGTTCATCGAAGCCGGCGGCGGCAAGGTGGTGGGGTCGGTGCGCCATCCGCTGGGCGCGTCCGATTATTCGTCCTATCTGCTGCAGGCCCAGGCCAGCAAGGCCCAGGCCATCGTCGTGCTCAACGCCGGCCTCGACCTCACCAATGCCCTGAAGCAGGCCGCCGAATACAAGCTTGCGCGCAACGGCCAGAAGGTCGGGGTGTTCGGCATGACCATCAACAGCGTCTCGGCCATGGGCCTGGACGTGGCCCAGGGCCTGCAGATCACCGCACCGTTCTACTGGGACCGCAACGACGAGTCGCGCGCCTGGGCCAAGCGCTTCATGGACAAGAACAAGGGCGTGGTGCCGACCTATATCCACGCCGGTGCCTACAGCGCGGCAATGCACTACCTCAAGGCGGTGCAGGCCGCGGGCACGGACGAGGGCGTGGCGGTGATGGCCAAGATGAAGGCCACGCCGGTCAACGACTTCTCGATGAAGAACGCGATGATCCGCGAGGACGGCCAACTGATCCGCCCGACCTATGCGATCCAGGTCAAGACCCCGGCCGAATCCAAGGGCAAGAACGACCTCTACAAGGTGGGCGAGGAAATTCCGGGCGACAAGGTGTTCCGCCCGCTGGCCGAAGGCGGCTGCGACTTCGTGAAGAAGTAGGCGTGGGCGCCCCGGCGTGCGCGCCGGGGCCGCGGTTTCCCGTGTTCACGGCGCGCAGCGCCATTGCTTCCCAGGTTTTGCCATGACCCGTATTGAAATTGTCTCCGCCACGCGCGACCAGCTGGGCGAATGCCCGCTGTGGGATGAGCGCAGCCAGTCGCTCTACTGGATAGATTCGCATGCGCAGCTTGTGCGCCGTCTCACGCCGGCCAGCGGCGCCTGCCGCGAATGGCTGCTGCCCAGCGCCATAGGCTCGATCGCGCTGTGCGAAAGCGGCCGGCTGCTGGTCGCGCTGGCCCATGGTTTCAGCTATCTCGATCTGGCATCGGGCGAAGTCACGCCGCTGGCCGCGGTCACGCATGCTGCCGAGCGCATAAGGCTGAACGACGGCCGCTGCGACCGTGCGGGCCGCTTTGTCTGCGGCTCGCTGGTGATGGGCCGCAACGAGCCGCTGGCCGCGCTCTACCAGGTGGACGCGCAAGGCAGCGTGCGCCAGCTTGACCAAGGCTTTGCGATCTCGAATGCCATCTGCTTCAGTCCCGACGGCCAATGGCTTTATTACACCGACAGCCGCACGCGCAAGATCCTGCGCTACCCCTATGACAGCGCGCGCGGCCTTGCGGGCCAGCCCTCGGTCTGGGTCGATACCGCGCAGCTCAATTCCGCCGCCGATGGCGCGACCGTGGACAGCGAAGGCGGGCTGTGGACGGCGCTGGTCGAGACCGGCCAGATGGCGCGCTTTCTGCCCGACGGCAGCCTGGACCGCCTTATCGACATGCCCGTGCGCCACGTGACCTGCCCGTGTTTTGGCGGCCCCGATCTCGACGTGCTCTACGTCACCAGCATCAGCAACAGCGGGAATGCGCTCAAGGACGAGCACCCCGACGCGGGCGCGCTGTTTGCCGTGCACGGCACGGGCCGGCGCGGACTGCGCGAAGCGCGTTTTGCCGACCAGGCCTGAACGAATCAACGAAAACCAGGAGACAAGAATGAAACACAAGCTCGAAGGCAAAGTGGCCTTGATCACCGGCGGCGCGCGCGGCATTGGC
>JBBKVU010000608.1:0-4598 GCA_037968595.1 Comamonas sp. | reverse complement strand
GGCCGCTGCGGCCGCCATGGCCGCCGTGGACTGCAGCCAGGCGCGGCGCGAGGAAAGAGGGCGGGCGTTGGTCTCGATGGATCGCATGAAAGTCTCCTGGATTTATAGGTGGGCTTGGGGCATGGCCTTGGCCTGGCGCCAGTGTGGACGAGCGCGCAAGCGCGTCCAAGCGCTTGCGGCTTTCTTCTATTGAAAGAAAATGTGCGAGATGGACATCAAATACATTCAGAATTTCTTGAAGGTCATCGAGAGCGGATCGATGTCCGAAGCCGCGCGCCAGCTTGATGTCAGCCCGGCTGCCGTGGCCCAGCAGATGCGCGGGCTCGAACAGATGCTGGGCGTGGTGCTGCTGGTGCGCCATGGCCGCAGCGTGCGTCCCACGGCCGCGGGCGAGCGGCTGTTCGAGCGCGGCCAGCAGCTGGTGCAGGATTGCGATCAGCTGCGGGAATGGGTGGCCAGCGACACCGACCACGGCGAGCTGCGACTGGGCACGGTCAATACCGCCCTGCATGGTTTTCTGCCGGACGTGATGCGGGCCTTTGTCGCGCGCCATGAAAGCGTGCGCGTGACGGTGCGCGTGGGCCTGACGCCCGATCTGTATACCGCGCTGCTGCAGTCGACGCTGGACGCGGCGCTGTGCCTCAAGCCTTCATTCGATCTGCCCAAGACCGTGAGCTGGGCCGCATTGCGCCAGGAACCGCTGGTGCTGCTCGTGCCCCACGCGGATGCCGGCCAGGACCCGCTGCAGTTGCTGCGCACCCGGCCGCTGGTGCGCTACGACCGCCAGCTCGCGGGCGGCAAGCTCGCGGACCGCTATCTCAAGGCGCTGGGCATTGCGCCCCGGGAAAGATTGGAACTCAATTCGGTGCTGGCGGTGGCCATGATGGTCGAGCAGGGCCTGGGCGTGGGGCTGGTGCCGGACATCGGCCAGGCGCTGACGCGCCAGCGGCCCATCTGCGCGCTGGCCTTGCCGCCGCTGCCCCACGGCCAAGGCCTGGCTTACAGCCCCAGCCGCGAGCTGGGCCTGCTGTGGCTCAACACCTCGACGCGCATCCGCTGGGTGCGCAGTCTGCTGGAGTGCGCGCAAGCCGAAAAGTAGGCCAAGGGACTTGGCCGGAGCGATTAACGCGGCTGATTCTTAATAACCGTTGCCTGGGGCTGAGGGGCTTTGGCGGAGATCCGGCTCTTGTGGTTTTCCAACCATTGCAGGATTTTCTGCCCGGTCCGAAATAATGCCAAAAAGGAAATCACCACAAAGGTGATGAAAATCACATCATGGACTACATAGTGCATGAGAAAGCCCTGATCGATTGCATCCCGCAAGCTTAGCCCAGGGCGCTGCCAAGCGTCGTAAATTCGGCGTAAATTCGTCGGGTACCTCTCTGTGCAGCGCTCGCTGCGGGCGATTGCGGGGTATTGCTGGCAGGAGAATTTACGCCGAATTTATGTGCGCGGGCCTTGTCGGTATAGAGAATTTACGCAGCTTGAGCGAATACTTGGCGCTGGCTATTTCGCCATCAAGATTCGATAAATTTCTATGCGTTTCGGTATCCAAGGTATTCGAGGAGCCATGGCTCTTTCGACAGGCATTTTGCTTTGCGCAGTGTCTGGCCAGGCGTCTGCACAATGGTCAGCCAATACCGCGCTGACATCCGATTATGTCTGGCGCGGTTCCTCGCAGACGCGCGAAAATCCCGCGCTGCAGGGCGGCTTCAAATATGCCCATTCGACGGGCTTCTATGCCTCGGTCTGGGGCTCGGGCGTCAAGTTCGTGCCCGACAACGGCGCGCGTTCGGAGTTCGACCTTGCCGCGGGCTGGAGCGGCAAGATCGCCGCGGATTGGGCGCTGGACCTGTATCTGCTGCGCTACCAGTATCCGTCGGCTGCCATGCGCCTGAACTGGAACGAGCTCAACGCCAGCGCGACCTGGCGCGACAACTACTGGCTGGCGCTGGGGCATTCCGACAATGCCATGGCCGGCGGCAGGCGCGGCACCTACATGCTGCTGGGCGCGCGCGTGCCCATGGACGAGCAGTGGCGTCTTGAAGCCAGCGTGGCTCGCTATCAGCTCGACGCCCGCTATGCACAAAGCTACACCCATGGTGCCATCGGCCTGGTCTGGGCCTTCCACGCGCCGTTCGAAGCCCGCCTCACCTTGCATGCGACCGACGGCGCCGCCCGGCGCCTGTTTCCGGGCATGGCGGGAAGCCGCGCCGAGTTCGCGCTGCAGGCCGCTTTCTGAGGGCCATGTGATGCCCTACATCCATCCGTTTTCCCGGCATTCACGGAGCCTTGCACCATGATTGAATTTGCTTTGTTTTTCGCGCTGGTGGTCGCTCTGGGCTGGCCATTGGGCCATTACCTCGCGGCCGTGATGCGCGGCGCGCCGATGCGCGGCGACGCGCTGTTCGGCTGGCTGGAACGCCCGCTCTACGCCCTGCTGGGCACGCGCCCCGAGACCGGCATGGGCTGGCGCGGCTATGCGGGCGCCTTCTTGCTGAGCAATCTGCTGCTGGCGCTGGCGGTCTGGACGATCTTCATGACCCAGGCCTGGCTGCCGCTCAACCCCGACGGCATTCCCAACATGAGCTGGGACCTGGCGCTGCACACCATGGTGTCGTTTCTCACGAACACCAATCAGCAGCATTATTCCGGTCAGGCGCAGCTGTCCTATCTGTCGCAGATGACGGGCATTGTCGGCCTGCAGGTCGTCACGCCGGTCATGGGCCTGGCCGTGGTCGTCGCCACGCTGCGCGGACTGTTTGGCGGGCGCCAGGCGCAGACGGCGCAGCGCGCCGATGGCGAGGCGCTGGCCATCGATGTAGGCAATTTCTGGGCCGACGTGGTGCGCGCCACGCTGCGCTTCGTGCTGCCGCTGTGCCTGGTGCTGTCGCTGCTGCTGACCTGGCAGGGCGTTCCCGCGACGCTGGCGGCCGGGCCCGTGGCCAGTCCCGTCGACGCCACGCAGCAGTTCCGTGAGCAGAAGATTCCGCTGGGCCCGGTGGCGCCCATGGTGGCCATCAAGCAGCTGGGCAGCAATGGCGGCGGCTGGTATGGCCCCAACAGCACGGTGGCGCTGGAGAACCCCACGCCGCTGTCGAACTTCCTGCAGCTGCTGGCCATCGCGCTGATTCCGGTGTCCATCATCTTCATGATCGGTCCATTCACCGGACGGCGCCGGTTTGGCGCCATGGTGTTCGGCACCATGCTGTGCATGTCGGTGATCTCCTCGGGGCTGTCGCTGTGGTCGGAAGCCTATTCCGCCAGCGCCCAGGACATCGCGCTGATGGAGGGCAAGGAGGTGCGCCTGGGCGTCGAGGCTTCGGCGCTGTGGGCGGCGGCGACCACGCAGGTCAACAACGGCTCGGTCAATCTGATGCTGGACTCGGCGGCGCCGCTCACGGGCCTGGTGGCGATGTCCAACATGCTGATCAATTCCATCTGGGGCGGGGTCGGCTGCGGCCTGCAGCAGTTCATCGTCTACCTGCTGCTGAGCGTGTTCATTGCGGGCCTGATGACGGGCCGCACGCCCGAGCTGTTCGGCCGCAAGATCGAAGGGCCTGAAGTCAAGCTGCTGGCCGTGCTGGTGCTGTGGCAGCCGCTGGTGATCCTGGGCTTCACCGCGGTCACGCTGGCCGTTCCCGGCCTGACCGGCAATTCCAACCCGGGCTTTCACGGCATCAGCCAGGTGTTCTACGAATATGTCTCGGCCTTTGCCAACAACGGCTCGGGCTTCGAAGGCCTGGGCGACGCCACGCCCTGGTGGAACGTGTCCTGCGCCTTCGTGCTGGCCGCGGGCCGCTTTCCCGCGCTGCTGATTCCCCTGGCCATTGCCGCCATGCTGGCGCGCAAGCGCCGCGCCCCCGAAAGCGCGGGCAGCCTGCAGGTGGAAACGCCCACCTTCGCGCTCACGCTGGCCGGCATCGTCGTCATTCTCACGCTGCTGCAGTTCATGCCGGTGCTGGTGCTGGGCCCCGTGGCCGACCACCTCGCATTGACGCAACTGCTGGCACGTTGAAGGAAACTCCATGAATACTGCAAATCAACCCCGGCAGGGTCATCAAAGAGCTTTGCTCGATGCCTTTGTCAAACTCGCGCCGCAGCACATCGTCAAGAACCCGGTGATGGCCGTGGTCTGGGCCGGCACGCTGCTGACCGCCGCGGCAACGCTGGCGGGACTGTCCACTCCCGGCTTCGGCTGGGCCGTGACGGCCATCCTGTTTCTCACCGTGCTGTTCGGCAACTACGCCGAAGCCGTGGCGGAATCACGCGGCCGCGGCCAGGCCGCGTCGCTGCGGCGCGCGCGCAAGGACTTGATGGCGCGGCGCATCGATGCCAACGGCCAGGAGACGACGGTGTCCGCGGCCGATCTGCGCCCCGGCGATCTGGTGCTGGTCGAGGCTGGTCAGCTGGTGCCCGCCGACGGTGAAATCGAGCAGGGCCTGGCAACCATCAACGAAGCCGCTGTGACCGGCGAATCGGCGCCCGTGCTGCGCGAGGCCGGCACCGACCGCTCGGGCGTGATCGGCGGCACCAAGGTGCTGTCGGACCGCATCGTGGTGCGCGTCACGGCCGAGCCCGGCCACAGCTTCCTGGAC